>CAYWNR010000001.1:0-2801 GCA_964459705.1 uncultured Gemmatimonadaceae bacterium
GCCGATCCCGAGGAGCTCGCCACCGCGCTGCGTGCGGTCCGCGCGCGGTGCGACCTGCCGGTGATCGCGCAGATGACGGTCGGCGAAACGGGCGTCACGGCGTACGGCACGGACGTCGACACCATCGCCCGCCGGCTCACCGAGTTGGGCGCGGACATCGTGGGACTCAACTGCGCCGTGGGACCCGCCACCATGCTGGACGCGATCGAGCGCATGGCGGTCGTGACGGAGCGGCCGCTCGCCGCGCAGCCGAACGCGGGCGTTCCCCGTGAGGTAGGCGACCGAAAGATCTACTTGGCGAGTCCCGAATACATGGCGCGCTACGCGCGCCGGTTCATCGAGGCCGGAGCCCGGTTCGTCGGCGGCTGCTGCGGTACGACCCCCGAGCACATTCGTCGGATTCGGGATCACGTTGCGACGGTCCAGCCGCGGCGCTCAGGCACCGTGGTCGCGCGCGCCGCCGTGCGTGCCCCGACCGGAGTCGAACCGGTCCCGCTCGCCGAACGCTCGCGGTGGGGTGCGCGCCTTGCCGGCGGCGAGTTCGTGATCAGCCTCGAGACCCTGCCGCCGCGCGGCTGGCGCGCCGATCCACTGCTCGTCGACGCGCGCGCTGCCCGGGAGGCCGGTGCCGACGCCGTCGCCCTGCTCGACACGCCGCGGGCGGAAGGACGCATGGCGGTGCTCCCGGCCGCGGCCCTCGTCGAGCGGGAAGCCGACATCGAGACCGTCGTCCACTACACGTGTCGGGATCGCAACATGCTGAGCATGATGAGCGATCTCCTCGGAGCCGGTGCGCTGGGACTGCGGAACCTGCTCCTCGTGACCGGCGACGCACCGACGATGGGACCCTATCCCGACGCCACCGCCGTGTTCGACATCGACAGCATCGGACTCACCAATGTCGCCTACCGGCTGAACCACGGGCTCGACCCGGGGAGCAACCCGATTGGAGACCCCACGCAGTTCGCGATCGGGGTGGCCGTGAACCACGCCGCGGGCGACCTCGAGCACGAGTTGCGGCGCCTCTACTGGAAGGTGGACGCCGGCGCCGATTTCGCGATTTCGCAACCCGTCTTCGACATCGAGGGATTCGCGGCGTTCCACAAGCGGGTCGAGGAATTCCGGCTGCCGATCATCGCCTCGCTCTGGCCACTGGGGTCCCTCCGCACCACGGAGTTTCTCGCCAACGAGGTCCCCGGCGTGCGTGTCCCGAGCACCGTGCTGGACCGGATGCGCGCGGCGCAAGCCCGGGGCTCCCAGACGGCCGAGGAGGAGGGCCTCCGCATCGCGACGGAGGTCATGACCGCCATCCGACCTCTCGTCGCCGGCTTCCAGGTCGTGGCGCCGTTTGGGCACGTCGCGCAGGCGCTGGCGCTGGTGCGTCAGGCGCGAGCCTGATCCCCGGTTGGGAAGCTCGGGAGAAAGATCCGGAAGGCAGAAGTCGACACCGCCGCGGAGTCCGCGAGTGAACTCGCGGCTTGGCCCCTGCCGGCAGACCGGCGCTCGCTCGCCGCTTCAGCCGCTGATGCCGAGCGGCGGGTTCACCCGCCGACTGCGGCGCGGAATCGGATTGCCAGGGTACTCCGCTTCTGCAGCGGACTCTAGACACCAGCGGCGTCCAAAATCCGCTCGTACCGCTCGGCCGCCCCACCGATCCCCAGATTGCTGACGTAGATTCGCTCGGCACCCGCCTGGCGCAACTGACGAATGGTTTCCCCACAAATCGCCTCGGCCGTGCGGCCGCGGGCGAATTCCCGCGTCAAGGCCTCCGCCGGCACCGGGAGAAACTCGGCCAGGCGGGCGAGCGTCCGCGGATTGGCGCTCCGGTAGTAGAAGACGCCGAACACACCCGGCCGTTGCAACCCGCGCCCGTCCGCCTCCCGCAGGAACGCCTCCACCGCGGGAAGACTGAAATGCGACACGACCTGCGTGAGATAGAACTCCGCCGTGAAGTCCTCCGCCAGGAGCAGGTCCACCTGAAAGGCCGGATCGCGATGAGGATTCGCCCACCCACCCAGCGTGAGCGCCGGCATCCGCGACCGGAGATGGCGGCGCAGCTCGACCGCGTGCGGCACACACCGCGGCGGACCCCCGCGCTGATCGCCACCGAGCACGGTGAGCGCCTGGTACCCCAGGGCGGCGGCCCGCGCGGCGAAATGGTTGCAGTACTCGAGGCTGTGCTTGCTCGTCAGGAACGGTACCACCCGGTCGGGGGGCGCTTCCTGGGCGAGGTTGGCGGCCAAGTGCCGGAGGTTCTCTTCCTCGGCGGCGCCCACGGCGTTGTCGGTCAGGAAGAGGATCGTGTCATACCGCATCAGGCGGCGCACCGCACGCGCCATGTCGATCCACGTATCCATCGCGTCCGCGCCCTGCAAGCCGGCGGGCGGCGGGCGCAACTCCACGGCCACGAGCGGCCCGGCGGCGCGCAGCCGGTCGAGCAACGGCCCATCAGGCGCGGATGACGCTAGATTCATCCAAACCGGACCTGACCGCGTTGCACTCGGCACGCGGTGTCTCCTGCACGGGCGGCGATCATGATCGGCAAGCTCTTCAGGATCCTGCTCCTGGTCGTGGCGGTTGGCGGGCTGCTCGGCCTGGTGTCGTACGTCGGAGCCCGGGCCACCGTCGGGAAGCTCGTGGGCAACGATCCCCCGCTCTCCGCCCGCACCATCACCTTCGCATACAACGGCGTGGTGGACCTACCTGGGAAGCCCCGCCTGTGGGTGTTTCAGTTCGATGGTACGCGCCTCCCCGGCATTCGGCGCGCCACCGTGTACGTCTCCGTCCGTGGCAAGATCGTC
>CAYWNR010000001.1:2901-16380 GCA_964459705.1 uncultured Gemmatimonadaceae bacterium
GTGCGCACGGACGCCGACGCCGAGGCCCTGCGCGCTGCGGCGGACGATCGTCTCGTGCCGCTCCTGCTGGACGTGACCCGGCCGGCAGACATCGCGGCCGCCGGGGATCTCCTCCGGAGCCGCGTGGGTCCCGCGGGCCTGTGGGGGCTGGTCAACAATGCCGGAATCGCCGTCGCGGGCCCGATCGAGTACCTGCCACCGCAGGAGGTGCGCCGGCAGTTCGAGGTGAATGTGTTCGGCACGCTGGAACTCACCCAGACGTGTCTTCCGCTCCTCCGCACCGCCCGCGGGCGGATCGTGAACGTGAGCTCGGTCAATGGGCGGGTGGTCTCGCCGTTCAATGGCGCGTACAGCGCGTCCAAGTTCGCGCTCGAGGCCCTGTCGGACGCGCTGCGGCTCGAGCTGCGACGGACGGGCATTCAGGTGGTCGTGGTGCAGCCAGGGGCGATCCGCACGCCCATCTGGGATACGGCCCGGGAGGAGGCCCAGCGACTGGCTGAGCGGTACCCGCGGGCTGCCTGGTCGCACTACGGTCGCGTCCTCGAACGGCTGGCGAAGGTCGGGACCCCCAGGCGCGCCCTGGCGCCGGAGCGGATCGCCACGGTCATCGCCCGGGCCCTGCTTGCGCGCCACCCACGCGCTCGTTACCACGTCGGCTGGGATGCCCGTGCCGGTATCCTCGCGGCCCGGATGCTCCCTACCCGCCTGCTCGACGCATTACTGACTCGCCGGCGGTAGCCGCGTGCGGCTGGGGGCGCTCGTCTTCGCACTGGACTGCAGAGTATTGCTTGAGACCGTGTCATCAGGGCGTCGGGCCGCGCACCACATCCCTGACCTCCGGGGCAACCGACCGTAGGTGGAGGTCCCGCTGCGGGAACGGGATCTCGATCCCCGCTTCTTGGAGGGCGGCGTAGACCGCGACGAGGATGTCGCTCCGGACCGTCAGCCAAACGTCGAATCTCGTCCAGAGGCGCACCTCGAAGTCGAGCGAGCTTTCGCCGAAACCCATGAACAGCGTCACCGGTTCCGGATCGCCGAGGACCTTGGCGTGGTCGCGAACCACGCCCGTGAGCAACGCGACGACGGCCGTGGGATCGGACCCGTAGGCAACGCCGACCGGGATATCGATGCGACGGATTTGGTCGTGCAGTGTCCAGTTCACGACGCGGTCGGCAATGAGATCGCTGTTGGGGACAATCACGTCCGCACCCTGGAAGGTGCGTACCCTGCTCGCCCGAATGCCGATGGACTGGACCACGCCGAGCAGGTTCTCCAGTTCCACCGTATCGCCTTCCTGAATGGGGCGCTCGAAAAGCAGGATCAGGCCCGAGATGAAATTGCCGACCACGTTCTGGAGCCCGAACCCAATGCCGACTCCCAGCGCGCCCGCGACGAGCGCGAGCCGGTTGAGCTCGATGCCCGCCGCTCCAACGGCGAACACGACCCCGATGGCCACGAGCGCGTAGAACACCAGGCTCGACGCGGTCGCTGGAATTCCTCTCGGGAGCCCCTTGGCTGCGAGGACATCTTCCCGTAGGAGCGCCCGCAGCGCGCGCGCCACCATCAGGGCAACCGCAAGGGATGCCACGAAAACCAGGACATCCCTCGGCGAGAACGTCCAGGAGCCGACGGCGACCCTCCAAGCGAGGGCAGCGCGCACGAGTCCCCCGACGACGCCTGACAGGCGGAACTGGGCGAGGGCGACGACCGCCCACAGGAGGACTCCGACCGCACGCGTGGCCCACGTTACCTGCCGGAGCAGGCGGTCGCGGTTGAGCTCCAGGACGCGTAGCCGGCGAATCGGGGGCAGGCTCATCACGATGACGACCGTGCCCACGACGATTTCCACGACCGCCACCAACCCGACCCCGGAAAGCCCCGCCCGGAGGGTGGCACCGAGCACCATCTCGGCCAAGCCGACATAGCCCGCGACATTCGCGAGGGCCGAGGCCCCGAGCAGCACCAACCCGATGCGAGCGCCGGCCGCGATCAGCGGCATCCATCGCGCGCGCGGGCGTGGAGCCCGCGCGGACCGTCGGAGGAACCACCAGAAGGCGGCGGCCGAGGCGGCCGTGATCCCCAACGACACCAGCCGCCCGGCGAGCGGGTGGTCGACAAACACGTCGATCAGCGATCGCAGAAACTCCAGCCCTATGAGCGCGTACGCCGGCTCCCGCAACTCAGGACCTAGCAGCTCCCGCAGCAGCACCAGCAAGGCCGGAAGCGCCAGCAACCACGCCAGCGTGAGGCCGGTCTGCGGCAATACCGGGTAGAGCTGCCGTGAAAGGGCCATGGCGATCAGCCACGCCGTGGCAACCGGGTGCGCCAACAGCTGGGTCGGCCGCTGGACGGCAAACTCCGACGTCACCCATCGGCGACGCTGACGCCCCGCAGCCGTAAGGATGGCCGCAAGGACGACGAAGAGCGCGACGTGCCACCGGAGTCGGGCGCTGTTCTCCCCGAAGTACGTCTGGAGGCGCTCGACCTTCAGCTGGGCCGCTACCTGGGATGGACTGGCCTCCCCGTCAGACCCCAACACCCGCCACAGCGGCGGCGCGTCGGGGATCGTGAGAAGCCGCCTCGCCTGGAGCTGGGCCTCGTGTACCGCTTGGAGCCGTTGGGAAGCCACGGACGTGAGCTGAGACACTTCGCTTTGCAGGGCAACCAGCCGATCGCGCGCCGGCAGCAGCTCCAGGGCGGCGGAGTCGGCCACCCGGCGGAGGAGGACAATCCGTCCGCGCAGCGGCGCCAGGATCTGCGCGCGCGAGGTCGAGAGTGTGAGGTCCCAGGTCGCTTGGAGGGCCTGCAGCGAGTCGTGCGCTGCGTCGAGCCGAGCAGCCATCTCACCGACACGCACGCGCCAGGCTTCGACCTGCGCGGCGAGCCGACTCCACCACCGGTCCCGATCGGCGAGTTCGTCGAAGGAGAGTGTCGCCAGCCGCGCCGGCTCGATCGTCGCCAACTGACTGTCGGCCGGTGTGCCCAAGGCTGCCAGCTCGGCGTGGATGCTGTCGAGGGTACTGTCGGCGGGGATTCCCGCGCGAACGGTCGCGAGCCAGGTCAGGTCGGCTTCGACACGATCCGGGATTGCCGCCGGAGCGATGGCCTGGGGACGGCTCGAATCGCCTGGGCTCAGAGGGCTGGTCTGGGCGGGCAGCGACCTGGACCCGAGGGCCATGGCGCAGCATGCGAGCCACCATGGCGGAACGCGCGGGCGCCTGGCAGTGGGTAGCATCTGGCCCTCCTCGTTCCGTACTCGGCAGCGACGCGAATACCGCGCCGCGTGGGCCCCATACGGGCGCCCCACGGCTATCCAAGATAGCGCCGGCTCCGGGAGCGGGCACGGGAGGCAGCGCACCCGCATCGTGCTAGGTTTAAGGGATGCCAGCCCGCGCAGGCGCCCGCCAGGGCTACACCGTTATCGAACTGCTGATTGTGATGGTGATCATAGCGGTTCTTGCGGGATTCGCCTATGTGAAGATGGGACCGGCGCTTCAGCGCGGGCGGGTGCGGGGCGCCGCGAGCGTTCTGGCTGGTGTCTTGCAATACGCCCAGGTACTGGCGGCACGGAATCGGGAGCCCATCGTCATCTCGGTGAACACGGCAACGCTGTCGTATCAAGTCGCGGACCGCTCGGGAACGCAGGTCTTCCGAACCCGCAATCTGGGCGCGAACGGCGAATACGGGCTCGATGAGGTCTCGGCCACACCCGCGACCCTCGAGGTGTTCCCGAACGCCATCGCCGCACAGAGTGCCACGTATGTCCTCGGTTTGAATGGATATCGGCGGCAGGTCACGTTTTCTCGGGCAGGGCAAATCCGTGTGGCGACCATCCCGTAGTCCAGTGCCGGCCAATCGTCGTGGGGTCTCGCTCATCGAGGTCATGGTGGCCTTGACGTTGCTGACCGTCGTGCTGCTCGCGCTCACGGGGATCATGTGGGAAATGGGACGCCGTAACCGACTCGCCGCGCTATTGGGCGCGCGCGGTGCGGCGCTCGCGAGCGCCGCGTCGCTTGCCGAAGCCGTCCGTTGGGACAGCCTCCCCGCGATTGTCGGCTGCTCGGCGGACACCTCGGCACAAATCGTCTACACGCGCTGTTTCGAGCTGACGACGCCCGTGAGCGGTCTCCGACAGGTTCGGGTCATCATTGCGCCGGCCGACGCCTCGCTCCGGCCCGAGACGTTGCTCGTGAACCGGACACGACCGCGCTCGCGCTCGCCGCTCTACGCTCCATGACGCGGCGCGGCTTCACCCTCACCGAACTCCTCGTGGGGATGTTCGTGTTCGCGATTCTGGCCACGGCGCTCGCGCGGCTCATCACGTCCAACTCGCGTTTCGTGTCGCGGCAGGAAGCGATGCTCGAGGCGCGGCAAACCGCACGCGCGGCGATGGCGGTGGTCCTTCCTGAGCTGCGGATGGTGAGCGATTCGGGTTTGATTGCCGCTTCCTCGAACAGCATCACAGTTCGGGTACCGTATGCCTTCGGCGTCCTGTGCCAGAACGGGTACGCCGTGTTGGCACCACCCGATTCGACCGTTTACGCCACGGCCGCGTACGGGGGGATCGCGTATCAGCAATCGTCCGGCGCGTATGCCTTTGACACCACCGTCACCATCACGGGAACCACGACCCAGACGAGCAATTGCGACGCCGACAGCATCCGGGCCATCGCGGGCGGTCCGCGGATCCGGCTCTCGGCCAGCCCGGCCCCGGCGGGGCGGCTCTTCTACGTCTTCCAGACCGTGACGTACAGCTTCGCCCCATCGGCCGAACTCAGCGGCCGCCGGGCGTTGTGGCGCCGCGCGGGCTCGGGCGCCGCCGAGGAATTGCTGGCCCCGTTCGATACGGCGGCACGTTTCGCGTTCCTCGTCGGCTCGCGACTCAAGGTCCAGACCGCGGTGCCGGCCCAGCTGAGTAGCGTGCGTGGCATTGAGCTGCGGTTCGCCGCTCAGAGCGTGGCGACCGCCGAAGGGACCGCGGCCCCGGATCGGTTCGCGCTGTATCCGCGCGTGCATTTCAGAAACACCCTCGGTCAATGATCCGCCGATTCCTCCGCCGCCTCCAGAGCCAGCGCGGGTTCGCGCTGCCAATGGTCATTCTCCTCGTGGCGTTGCTGACGGTGTTGCTCACGACTGGGCTGAGCCGCTCACGCACCGAACAGCAGATCGCGATGGCCAGCGATGAGACCGCGGCGGCGTTTGCAATCGCGGACGGAGGCCTCCAAACCTATCTGGGCACGACCACGTCCCGCCCGGACGATGGGGATTCGGTCCGGATCAACATCACCGGCGGTTACGCGAGCATCGTCGCGCACCTCGTCCGGCAACCCGCGGACTCAATGCAACGGAGCCTGTACCTCATCCGCTCAACCGGCGTGGTCATCAACCCCGACTCGGGCGCGCGGGCCCAGGCTAAGCATACCGTGGCCGAGTTCGCAGAGTGGGAATCGGCGTACATGCTGCGCCGGGCCGCGTTGACCGCGGCGAACGGAGTTCGAAGGAACAGCGGCTTTCTCGCCAGCCTAACGATCGAGGGCAACGATCTTTGCGGCGGGAGCCCGATTCCGGGCGTGCGCACGACCGACACCGTGGGAACGTTCAGCCCAAGCGGCAATCCTGGCCTCATCGAGGAAGGGAGTGGCCAGGGATCAGCCATCGCCGCGCAGACGCTGATCGACTGGTCCGGGGCGCTCGGGGACGACTTCGTTCCGGACTACGCGTCGTTTCAGAATGGCAGCACTACGTATCCCGTTCAACGGATAATGGGGGACGAAACTCTCTGGAGTGGGGACGGAACCGGGATTCTCATCGTCTCCGGGGATCTGAACTTGTTCGGGGGGTTTGGCGGTTTTGATTTTAGTGGCATCGTTCTCGTAGGCGGCAAGATCCGATTCGGAGTCGGGAAGACCGTCGTGAGGGGCCTCGTCGTATCGGGACTGAACAAACAGCTGGGCCAACCCGATCCGGGGCGAACCGAGTTTGGCGGCGTTCTCCAGAACGTCACCTTGTCCTACGACTCGTGTGCAGTCCAGGCAGCCCTCGCCCGGCTCTCGGGCCTGGCAGGCGTGCGGAACGCCTGGTTTGACACCTGGGCATCCTACTGAACCGCTGGCACTCGCCTCTTACGGGCGCCCGTATCTACATTTCTCCCGACAGTCCTGCGCACCTTCTGCCACAACTCCCGCAGTCCGGAGTCCTCATATGTCGTCCACGATGGTCCCCGTGCCCGCGCTCACGCAGCTGAGCGAGGACGAGGAGATGTTCCGCCAGGCGGTCCGCGAGTTCGCGGAGGCCGAGATTGGACCGCTGGTCCACGACATGGATCAGACGGCCACCTTCGACAAATCCCTGATTCCCAAGTTCGGCGAGCTGGGCTTGTTCGGGATCGACATCCCTGAGCAGTACGGCGGCGCCGGTGGCACGTTTTTCATGAGCGTCCTCGCGGTGGAAGAGCTGGCGCGCGTGGACGCGAGCGCCTCGGTCCTGGTGGACGTGCACAATACCCTCGCCGTCGTAGCGGCACAGCAGTTCGGCTCGCCTGCCCTCCACGCGAAGTACCTGCCGCGCCTGGCGGCAGGCGAAGTCGGGGCCTATGCCCTCTCCGAAGCGAACTCCGGCTCGGACGCGTTCGCGCTCGAGGCCCGGGCCGAGGAGCGCGACGGTCAGTGGGTGCTCAACGGCCGCAAGCTGTGGATCACCAACGGGAACGAGGCCGACCTGTTCGTCGTGTTCGCCACCGTCGATCCGTCCAAGGGCTACAAGGGCATCACCGGATTCATGGTCGAGCGCGGCTTCGCCGGCTTCACGGTTGGCAAGAAGGAAGACAAGCTCGGTCTTCGGGCGTCCAGCACCACCGAGCTGATGCTCGAGAACTGCGCGGTGCCCGCGGAAAACGTGATCGGCGAGGTCGGAAAAGGCTACAAGGTAGCCATCGAGACGCTCAACGCCGGCCGGATCGGGATCGGCGCCCAGATGGTGGGCGTGGCTGCCGGTGCCCTCGAGGCCACGCGCCGGTACGTGAAGGAGCGTTCCCAGTTCGGCAAGCCGATCGCGGAATTCCAGGGAGTACAGTTCCAAATGGCCCAGGTGCACACGGAGCTCGAAGCGGCGCGGCTGCTGGTGTACAACGCGGCCCGCCTCCGAGACGCCGGTCAGCCGCACATGGTCGAAGGGGCGATGGCCAAGCTGTACGCGTCCGAGGTCGCCGGGCGCCTCACGAGCCTCTGCATCGATCTATTCGGCGGGTATGGCTTCACGAAGGAGTACCCCGTCGAGAAGTACTACCGCGACGCCAAGATCGGGACCATCTACGAAGGCACGAGCAACATGCAGCTCCAGACGATCGCCAAGGCGTTGCTCACGTAGCCGTCGCGAGCTTCTTCAAGGTCGCGCACAAGAGATCGTAGAACCGCCCGACCGACGGAATTTGGACGCGCTCGTCCGGCGAGTGGGCGTGCTCGATCTGCGGTCCCAGCGACACCATGTCCACGCCGGGAACGCGTTCCCCAATGAGTCCGCACTCCAGACCCGCGTGGATGGCGCGGACCTCGGCTGCGTGCCCCGTGCGGTCGGCGTAGATGCCCTGTACCAACGCGAGGAGCGGCGAGGCGGGGTTGGGCTGCCACCCCGGGTAGCCGGGCGGCTGCTCGACCGCCGCGCCCGCCAGCTCGCCAATCGCTTTGACCCGCGCGCGTAGCGCCGCGAGCGCACTCCCGACCGACGACCGCTGACTGGTCCCGATGACGATGCGACCGTCGTGCTCGTGGATCATGGCCACGTTGCTGCTGGTTTCCACCAGGCCCGGCAGGTCCATGCTCATCGCCATCACGCCATGCGGAAGTGCGAGGAGCAGGCGTAGCACGGTTGCCGCCAGTTCATCCGTCCACACCCTCGGCGGGAGAGACGTCGCGGCGACCGTGAGACTGCCGTCAGGGTCCGTCGCGCGTAGTTCCTGGCGCGCCCGGTCGAACTCCGCGTCCAGCGCTTTGGTCACCGCTTCCGTCTGTTCGGCGGGCACGACGATCACGGCTTCCGCATCCCGCGGCACCGCATTCCGCGCACCACCCCCCTCGAGCCCGGCGATGCGCACCGGCGCTGCCGCCTCGGCGGCCCACAGCGCCCGCACCAGCAACTGGATGGCATTCCCGCGCTGGAGGTGGATATCGGCCCCCGAATGGCCGCCGCGCAGCCCACCGACCACGCAGTGCAGCGCGGCCGAGCCGGAAGGGACCGGATCGCGTCGCGCCGGAAGCGTCAGGACCGAGTCGCCACCGCCCGAACAGCCGATGTAGAAGATCCCCTCCTCCTCGGAGTCGAGATTGAGCAACCGTCGCCCTGTCAGCAGGCTGGCTTCGAGTCCGCTCGCCCCCGCCAACCCACGCTCCTCATCCACCGTGAACACCAATTCGAGCGCGGGGTGCTCCAGCGTGTCCGCTTCCAGCACCGCCAGCATCGCGGCAATGCCTATTCCGTTGTCCGCGCCCAACGTCGTATCCGTGGCGTAGAGGTACTCTCCGTCCCGCCGCGGGACGAGGGGTTCGCGCGTGAAGTCATGCACGACACCGGCCCGCTTCTCCTGCACCATGTCGAGGTGCGACTGCAGGATCACCGTCGGCGCCCCGTCGCGCCCGGGAGAGGCCGGCTTGGTGATGACCACGTTCCCCACCGCATCCTGACGGGCGTCGCGCCCGCAGCGCTTCGCGACGTCCAGGACATACTGGCGCGCTTTCTCCTCCGCGCCGGAGGCGCGGGGGACGGTCAGCAGACGGTCGAAATGGCGCCAGAGCGCCTGCGGCTCAAGTGAACCTACAAAGGACATGCCCCCTCCTCGTGGCTGGCCGAAGTCTAGCCCAACGTCCCCTCTTCATGAACTCGCGCCTCCGACGTTTGACGGGTGGCGTGCGGCACCGTACTATCTTCGCGCTTTCTCACCCACCGGGAATGGGATCCATGGCGGACAAACCGTTCAAACCGTTCGTGCCGGCCTCCTCGAACATGGCGGAGCTCTCGGTCAAGGCTCTTGTGTTGGGTGTGCTCATGGCAATCGCACTCGGCGCGGCGAACGCCTACGTCGGGATGCGAGCCGGCCTGACCGTCGCGGCCACGTTCCCGGCCGCGGTCGTCGCCATGGCCGTGCTGCGCGGGTTTCGCGGGACGGTCCTCGAGGAGAACATCGCGCGAACGACCGCTTCCGTGGGGGAGGCGCTGGTGGCGGGCGCGATCTTCACGATTCCGGCGTTCGTGATCAGTGGCGCCTGGGACCGGCTGCACTACCTGCCGAGCCTGGTGATCATGATGGTCGGTGGCGTGCTCGGGGTGTTGTTCGTCATCGTGCTGCGTCGCACGCTCGTGGTCGAAGCTGACCTCCCCTTCCCGGAATCTGTCGCCGCGGCCGAGATCGTCAAAGCCGGCCAGGGTGGCCAGACCGGCGCCTCCTATCTGTTCACGGCAATGGGGGTCGCCGCCTTCTGGGAGCTGCTCAAGAACTCCAACGGTATCCGCTACGTCGAGGAGAGTGCCTCGCAGTTCTTCGCGTTCGGGCGCTCCACGGTCAACCTGCTCGGGCGGCAAGTGGACTACTCGGGGGGCATGCTCGTCTCGTCGCCGAACGTCTCGCCGATGCTCATGGGGGTGGGCTTCATCGTCGGCACACGCATCTCCGCCATCCTGTTTGCGGGTGCCGTGCTGGGCTGGTTGCTGCTGGTGCCGCTCGCGGTGTTCCTCAATCCGGCTCTTCCGTCGCTGATCGGTGACGGCCAGTCCATGAGCGACCTCGCGAACGCCGTCTGGCTCCGCCAGGTGCGGCCGCTTGCGGTGGGCGCGATGATCGTGGCGGCGTTTTACACGCTGTACAATCTCCGTGGGTCGCTCGTAGCGGGTATCGGGAAGGCGCTGCGGAACATCGGCGTGGCCACGACCGGCGCCGAGGACCGCACCGACGTGGATCTCGACCTTCGCAAGGTCTTCGTGGGGGTGGCCATCGCCGCGGTCGCGACGTTCTTCCTGTACCTCTACTTCGTCCAGTCGGTACCCGGTGCCACCGTCTTGACGATCGTCATGGTGGTCATCGGGTTCCTGTTCGCGGCCGTCGCCGGCTACCTGGTGGCGCTCATCGGCAGCTCGAACAACCCCATCTCCGGGCTGACGCTCAGTGCGCTGCTCATCGCGGCGCTGCTGATGGTGTTCATGGGCCTCACGGACGTGCACGGGGTGGAGGGTGTGCTGGCGGTCGCGGGCGTGGTCTGCTGCGCCGCCGGCGTCGCCGGCGACATGATGCAGGACCTCAAGGTCGGCCACATCCTGGGGGGGACACCCTGGCGCATGGAGCTGGCCGAGATCGTCGGGGTCATCTTCGCCGCGGCGGTCTTGCCCTTCGCCCTCATGCTGCTCAATCGGGCCTACACGATCGGCTCGGCCCAGCTTCCCGCGCCGCAGGCTGGGCTCATGGCGCTGATGGCCAACGGCATCGTGGCCGGACAAATGGCGTGGCCGCTCGTCATTGCCGGCATGTTCATGGCGCTTGGACTGATCCTGATCAAGGCGCCGGCCCCGATGCTCATCGCGGTGGGCATGTACCTGCCGTTCGAATCGACCTCCGCCATCTTCGTGGGGGGCGTCGTGAAGTGGATTCTCGAGCGAGTGGTCGCCCGCCGTCGGGCATCCGACGCCGAGAAGACGCGGGCCGAGAACGTGGGCGTGCTGATCTCCAGTGGGTTCATCGCAGGAGAGTCGTTGATGGCCGTGCTGCTGGCGCTCGTGGTGATTGCCGCGGACAAGTGGCCGGCGGTGACGCGCTTCCAGGGCCTCGCGTTTGGGTTCCACGCCAGCCCGTGGGTGGGTCTGCTGATCTACCCGGTGGTGCTGTACCTGCTGGTGTGGCTGCCGCTTTCTCGGATGCGGGACGAGCGGCTCGCGGCGACCAAGATCGCCGAGTAACCGGCCCGACCGTGCAAACCCCGACCGCCTCCCCTGATGGGAGGCGGTCTTCGTTCCCGCCTGCCCCGAGCGGGCCGGCTAGTTCACGATCACGGTTCGGGTCGCTCCCGCGGTGGCGGTCACGCCCGGTATCGTGGCACTCACCGTGGTCGTCCCGCTCGACAGGGGGTCGAACTGCACGCCGCCCAGGGCGAGGTTCGTCGACGAGCGGTTCTGCCCCACGCCGATCTCCACCGTCACGCTCTGGCCCGTCAGCGCGCTCGTCACCAGCTGCGCCACCGTCGCATCGCTGTTCACCACCGTCGCCGTCAACGGCACCCCGCCCGGCCGGATCGCCTGCTCGCTCGCGATCGTCGTCCCCGCCGCATCCAGCATCCCAATCCGCACCTGGAACGCACTGTTCGGCGACAGCGACGTCGTCGTCGTCGGCACCGAGAGCAGGTCCATCCCCACCCCCCGCACCGTCACCGTCGCGCTCCCGTCGGTGAACCCCGGCGCCGTCACCGTCACCGTCCCCGTCCCCGTCTGGCCCTCCACCCCCTGCACGAAGTAGTTGATCGAGGTCGTGGGCTCCGTCAGCGACAGGTCGATGAACGCGCTCCCCGGCGTCGTGCTGTTCGGCGCCACCAGGAACAGCCCCGGATTCGAGCTCGTCACCCGCACCGTCACCGCCCCGTAGTTCGACGCCCCCAACTGCCCGTTCGAGTTGATCTGCAGCCCCGCCCCCACCGTCACCGCATTCACCGCAATCCCCGGCGCGTTGACCGTCGCGCTCCGCGTCGCTCCCGCGGTGGCCGTCACGCCCGGTATCGTGGCACTCACCGTGGTCGTCCCGCTCGACAGGGGGTCGAACTGCACGCCGCCCAGGGCGAGGTTCGTCGACGAGCGGTTCTGCCCCACGCCGATCTCCACCGTCACGCTCTGGCCCGTCAGCGCGCTCGTCACCAGCTGCGCCACCGTCGCATCGCTGTTCACCACCGTCGCCGTCAACGGCACCCCGCCCGGCCGGATCGCCTGCTCGCTCGCGATCGTCGTCCCCGCCGCATCCAGCATCCCAATCCGCACCTGGAACGCACTGTTCGGCGACAGCGACGTCGTCGTCGTCGGCACCGAGAGCAGGTCCATCCCCACCCCCCGCACCGTCACCGTCGCGCTCCCGTCGGTGAACCCCGGCGCCGTCACCGTCACCGTCCCCGTCCCCGTCTGGCCCTCCACCCCCTGCACGAAGTAGTTGATCGAGGTCGTGGGCTCCGTCAGCGACAGGTCGATGAACGCGCTCCCCGGCGTCGTGCTGTTCGGCGCCACCAGGAACAGCCCCGGATTCGAGCTCGTCACCCGCACCGTCACCACCCCATAGTTCGATGCCCCCAACGACCCATTTCCGTTGGTCTGCAGCCCCGCCCCCACCGTCGACGGATTCACCGCAATCCCCGGCGCGGAGGCAACGCTCACGTTCACGCTGTCCGCGGTCATGTTCGGCGCCGTTGCCCGCACGTAGGACGCACACGGGGTGGTGGCCGAGCTGGCGTATGCTACGGAGGCCGTGGTAGACGTGAATCCTGTCGGGATGGTCACGCCCGCCGGCACGGCGACGCAGGCAGCGTTCAGCGCGGTCAGTGCTACCGTCACACCGGGGCTCGGTGCGGCGATGGGCGAGCCGCCGCTCCTGAGCTCGACGGTCATGCTGCCCCCGAAGCCCGCGTTGATCGCGATGGACGACTGGACAACGTTCAAGTCGGCGGTCGTGGTCGCGGCCGTCACATCGGTCACCCATCCCGGCGCGGTGGCCGTGATGGTGGCGGGTCCGGGTGCCACGCCGGACAGCGTGCCGCTCGACAGGGTGGCGCCCTGGGACAACGTGACCGTGGAGGTCACAACTCCGACATGTGACGCATCATCCGTGGTGAGCGTGACCGTGACCCCACCCGCCGGAGCCGCAGTCGCCAACTGGATTGGGATCGTCGCGGTGAGGCCGTACGGCACGTTGAGCGTGGTCGGCAGGCTGATGATCTGGTTCGTGGCGGTGACGGCGAGCGTCCCCTCCGCATAGCCGGGTGTATTGGCACGGATCACCGTCGAGCCCACCGAAACACCGTTGAGCACGATCTGCCCCGTCGTGGCGCCTGCGGGAACGAACACCGAGCCCGGTGCGGCGACCGAGACCATGGACGGGTTGTCGCTGGTGACGGCGACCGTGAGCCCGCCGGCCCCGGCCGCAACGCCGAGTGTGATGTCGAGCGTGGTCGAGAGGCCGACGCCCACGAGGTCCTCGCCGGGGATGTCGAGCGAGACCGTCGTCGGCGACGCCGCGACATCAAAGGCGGTGCTCGTTGCCCCTGTCAGGCCCGGTGCGGACGCGACCAGCGTGTACCCCGTCCCTGCCGCATCCAGGGTCAGATCCGCAAACGTCGCCACCCCGCTCCCCACATCCTGATCCGTCGTCCCGCCCAACGTCGCCCCACCCGGGTTGTTCCCGATTGCCACGGTCACCGGATCCACCAGCGTCGGCACGACGTTCCCCGCCGCATCCCGCACCGTCACCTC
>CAYWNR010000001.1:16480-54286 GCA_964459705.1 uncultured Gemmatimonadaceae bacterium
CGAAGCCGTTCACCAGCGAGACGAAGAGATCGCCGGAGAGCGTGACCGCGCCGGTCACCGCCACGTGATCGTATTCCGTCCCCGGCGTCGTGCCGCCCAGCTCCACCTCCACGTCCGACATGGACTGCACGTCACCGACCACCGCCAGCGTGGCGATGCCGAATGGAGCCCCCGGCGCCCCTCCCGGCGCGACCAGGCCCGGAGCGCTGAACGCGCTGGTGCTCACGTCCACGGTGCCGGCCCCGCGCAGTCGTCCGGTGTTGACGAACGTGCCGCCGTCCACGGTGAGCGTCCGGCCCGCCGAGACCGTCAGGTCCACCCTGTTGGTGAAGCTGGGGTTCGTGCCGGACTGGACGAACGTGAGGTCGCCGCCGGCAATCTCCAACGCGTCCTCGTTCTGATGCGCGGCGGACGGCCGATCCACCACCAGCGCGTGATCGATGCGGGCGAGGTAGCGGTTGTCCAGCTCCGCCCGGAGCACGCGGGCGCCACCCATGGTGCCGGGTTCGGAATGCAATTCGCCTTCGCCGTCGATCAGCAGCGTGCCGTTCACCGCGAGGATGGCCGCCCGCGCCGCCGCCGGATCGCGGTTGGTGAGGAGCAGCTGCCCTTCGTTCGTGAATCCCGCGGCCACGGTCAGCACGGCCGAATCGGCGCCTTCGGACGCGATCTCGATGACCGTGCTGCTGTTCGTCGCGACCGCTCCGGTGATGGCGGCGCGTCCGCGGACCCACAGGTTTCGCAGCACGTTCATGGGCGCGGCGATCGTGGCCGCGCTCCCACCGGCTTCGCGCAGCACGACGGTGCCGTTGTCCGACACGCCCCACGCACTCGCAACGGAGCCACCGGTGAGGTCGAGCACGCCGCCATCCATGACGAGCACACCGCTATCGGCCGCCAGCACGACGTTGGAGAACGCCAGGGTCGTCTGCTGCCCGCTGACCCCGCCATCCCCCAGGACGAGCTTCCCAACGGTCACGGCGGCAGTTGCCGCACTGACGGTGTACGTCCCTGACAACGTGATCAGCGCCGTGTCATTTGGCCCTGGCACGCTTCCGGTACTCCAATTCGTCCCGTCACTCCAGCTCCCGCCGGCCGCATTGATCCACGAGACATTTCCGCCGGTCCCCGCTGCAACGACGCGCGCTACGACGCTCGTCGCGTTGTAGTCGATCTGCCAGACACCGGTTGTCAGCGTGGGCAGATACAGCGTCGGGAACGCGCCGCTTACGCTTCCCGCCGTTAGAACGGTGAACGCGTCACCGACCGCCGGCACGAATCCGTTCATCAACTCCAGTTGCAGGTACCCGTTCAGCGTCGCGGAGCCACTCACGAGGATCTGGTCGTACTCGCCGTCAGGGGTCGTACCACTGATGTCGATCAGGGTGGCGGCCGACGGTCCCAGCGGGAGGTTGCCAACGACCCTGAAGGTCCCCGGCAGGCCGAAGGTGTTCGGGGACAGGTCGCCGTCGGCCCGAACGAAGCTGGTCCCCGAGACATCGAGCGTTCCCGTGCCACGCAGCCCGCCCGTCGACGTGAAGGTCCCGCCGGTCACCACCAGGGTACGCCCAGCATCGATGGTGAACCCGGCCCCGCTGAGCGTCGGGTTGGTCCCGGTCTGCACGAACGTCAGGTCACCGCCGGTGAGCATGCCGCTGCCGACGTGCACCGCGGAGGGCCGATCCACCACGAGCGACTGGTCGACGTGGACGCGCGCGGAGTTGTCCATCAGGACCTGGGCACGCAGGGTCCGACTGCCACCCATGGTCCCGGGCTCGACGAAGAAGTCGCCCGTTTCGCCGTCGATCTGTAGGGTACCGCCTGATACCTCGAGCGTCGCTGCGCGCGGCGCGGCCGGATCGAGGTTGGACAGGTAGAGATCGCCAGTGACCACGAGGCCGGTGGCCAGTGTCAGCACCGCCGAGTCCGCCGCTTCCGACGCGATTTCAATCAGGGACCGATTGTCGGTGAGCGTTCCCGTGATCGCGCCGAGGCCCCGAACCAGGAGGTTTCCACTGTTGGCGAACGACGTTGCGATCGTCGCGGGACTGGCGTTGAAATCCCGCAGGACGACCGTGCCGTCGTTGAGCACGCCGGCCGCACCCGCCACGGACCCACCCGTCAGGTCGAGCACTCCACCCACCGTGACCCGTATTCCACCCTCGGCCGTGAGCGTCACCGCCGACAGCGCCAGCGTCATCTGCCCCCCGCTCGCGCCGTCGTCACCCACCACCAGGCGACCCACGTTCACCACGGCGTCCGCGTCGGTCACGGTGTACGTCCCCGAGAGCGTGATCAACGCGGTATCGCTTGGGCCAGGAACGGTTCCGGTGCTCCAGTTGCTGCCGTCGTTCCAGTTCCCGCCAGCCGCGTTGACCCACGAGACATTCGCACCGGTCAGGGGCGGAACGACGTCGAACGGGAGGCTGGTCGCCCCAGTGACCCCCAGGGTCGAGGCCGTGAGCGTGTAGCCCGTTCCCGGGGCGTCGAGGATCAAATCCCCGAATGTCGCCACGCCGTTCGCGACGTCCTGATCGGTCGTCCCAGCGAGCGTGGCCCCACTGGGATTTGTCCCGATGGCCACCGTGACCGGATTCGGAAGCGCCGGCACGACGTTCCCCGCCGCGTCGCGCACCGTCACCTCGACCGCCGGGCTCAGTGCCTGCCCCACCGTCGTCGCGCTTGGTTGCACGGTGAACTCGAGCCGATCCGCCGCCCCCGGAGTCACCGTCACGCTCGCCGTGCCGTCCACCCCTTCCACGGTGGCGGTGATGGTGGCGGTCCCGACCAGCGCCGCCTGCACCAGGCCGTTCCCATCCACACCAGCCACGGGCGAATCGCTCGAGGCCCACGTCACCGTGCGGCCGGTGAGCGGGTTGCCGCCGGCGTCCCGCGGCGTGGCCGTCAGCTGCACCGTGGCGCCGGACGCCAGTGTCGTGGCCGGCGGCGTGACGTCCACGCTCGCCACGGACACGGCCGTCACGGTCACACTCGCCGTGCCATCCACTCCTTCCACCGTCGCCGTCACCGTCACGGGGCCCGGCGCCACCGCCGTCAGGAGTCCCGTGGTATCGATCGTCGCGATCGCACCGTCGCTCGTGCTCCACGCGACGGTGCGGTTCGTGAGTGCGTTGCCACCGGCGTCCCGTGGCGTCGCGGTGAACTGCTGGGTACCGCCCGCCGTGAGGGTCACGGTTGCCGGCGTCACGTCCACACTCGCCACCGGCACCGCCGCCACCGTCACGCTCGCCGTGCCGTCAACACCCTCGACTGTCGCCGTCACCGTCACCGGGCCCGGGGCCACCGCCGTCAACAGACCCGTGCTGTCGATCGTCGCGATGGTCCCGTCGCTCGTCGCCCACGTCACCGCGCGGCCCGTGAGCGCGTTCCCACCGGCATCCCGCGGCGTCGCCGTGAACTGCTGTGTCCCGCCCGCCGTCACCGTCGCGGTCGGCGGCGTGACGTCCACGCTCGCCACGCTCGATACGGCCGTGGCGGAGAACGCCGCGATGAGGAGGCCGCCGATGTCGGCGCGTACCGTCTGTGGCTGGCCCGCGGCGCCCAGCGTCCATTGCACCGTCGCCTGGCCCTGGCCATCGGTCACCACCGAGGTATCCGAGAGCGTGCCGCCACCGGCCGTGACCTGCCAGGTGACGGTGACGGCGGGTACGCCGTTGTCGAAGCGGTCGGCGGCCCGCGCCACGAGCGGAACCGGGAGCGCCGCCCCGGGTTGTCCGGCCTGTCCATCCCCACTCAGTGCCACGAGCGTGGTGGCGGCCCCTGGCCGCGCGGTCGCGGAGAACGTGGCCACCGCCTGCGGCAGGCGGGTCGCGCGGGCCTCGATGGTGTTGGGACCCGCGACGGTCCCCAACGTGTACCGCACCGCTGCGACCCCGCTCGAGTCGGTCATCGCCGAGTCACTGGACAGCGACCCGCCACCCGTCACGACCGCAAAGGCCACGGAGATGCCTGGCACGCCGTTTCCGCGCCGGTCCGTCACTTGCGCGCGGAGGCTGTCCAAGAGGACCTCGCCGACGATTCCGAGTTGGCTGTCGCCTGCCGCAACCGCGAGCGCGGTCGGCACGGGCTGCACCACGATGCTCGCCCCCACGCTCGCCGTGGTCACCCCGCCACCCGTCGCGGTGACGGCGATCTGCGCTACGCCCGGTGCGTTGGCCACCACGGCGCCCGTGGCCCCCACGGATGCGATGCTATCGTCGGAACTCGTCCAGTTCAGCGTCACACCCGGCGGCAGCGTGTCGAACGGGCGGCCCTCCTGATCCAGCACTGTGGCGGAGAGTTGCGACGTCTGGCCCTCGTTGAGGACCATCTGGAGCGCGCTGAGCTGCACCGCCCGCGGCGCGCGCGTGGGTGTCTCCGGTGCCAGCACGTACTCCGCGCAGGCGGCGGCCACGGCGGTCATGAAGGCGACCAGCAGCAGCCGTCTCGCTGCCGAGCGCGGCGCGCCTGTGTCGGGGACCTGGCGGTGGGCGCGGCGCACGCTCAGAAGCTCCGCGCCAGCGAGAGCGTCAGGAACGACTCCTGGAACGCCGGCCGATTGCCGATGGCGGCATAGCGGCTATGCCGAGCCTGCAGTGACACGCGGCCTTCCCACGGCAGCGCGTAGCTCAGCTGGCCCGTGGCCGCGGTGACCGCGCGTCCGTTGTTGTACGTCTGCGAGAAGCTGACCGACGGCCGCAGGTTGCCGAAGCGTCCCTGACCGCGGAACCCGGCGTGCACGTTGCTCTGGCGCTCGCCGCCCTCGGTGTTCGTCACCGCATAGGACACGGATGGCGTAACGCTGATCGTTTTCGACAGCGCCAGCTGAATAGACGTTGAGACGTTGTGGACGGTGATCTGCGGGATGCGCGTGATGACGTTGGCGTCGGCGGTCCGCTGGAATGCGTAGGCCATGCTCACCGTCGTCCGCATGCCGCCCAGCGAGGCCTGCAACGCCGTATTCGCCGTGAGGGCGAGCGACCGACTATCCACGACGAACGTGTCCACCGCGGCGTCGTTGGCAATGACGCTGTTCATCCCCGTCAAGGTCGCCGTGATGCGTCGGGACAGGAGTGCCGAGACGCTCGCCATCACGGCGTTCCGATTGGTCGTCGTGGCCTTCTGGCCGAGGAGGTTGTCGTTCTGGTGCTGGTACTGGCCCTGGACGCTCACGCGGTTCCGGAGCAGCCGCACGTTGCCGCCGGCGTTGTACGCCCGCCGATCGTTGATCACATAGGCGAGCCCGAGCGACGTAAAGCCGGCGCCGACGTACTCGTATCCGCCCTTGAGCCCGGCCGGGCCGAGGCTGACGGTTCCGTCGAGCTTGAAGGCGTAGTCACCCGACGACGAGAGCGTGAGCGGGATGAGACCGCCGACGAGATCGCCACCCGTCACGCTCGCGGGATCGACAGCCGGGCTCTGCACGTCCCGCGTGATCACCGCCACGGCCCCCTCGCCAGCAAGCACGAACCGGCGTCCGAACAGGCTCACCTGGCCGCGTGAGCCCAGCACGAGGTTCTCCTGCGGGCGGGTGTCGTAGCGCGGCCGCAGGGCGACGGGGATCGTATCGAGCAGCAGCGTGTCTCGCAGCGCGGAATCGAGCGACGACGGGTCGTCTTTCGCGGTGAGGACGAGCAAGTCGAGGAACGAGGACTGCTCTCGACCAACGCCAATCGACCCCGCGTACAGGTTGCGCCGGAACGTCTGGTTGCCGGCCCCGCCCGCGACGACGCGCTGGGAGCGCCCGCCCTGGAGCGAGAGGCGGAAGATGCCGGGCCGGAGATCCACTCCACCACCGCGCAGGCGTGTGCCCTGCACCGTGTAGGCCGAGTAGTTCTGGCTGAAGTCGCCGGCGTGGAACGTTGCCCACTTCCAGCGCGGGCTGATGCCGAACTGGCTGATGTTCTGGCGGAACTGGCTGCCCTCCGACGACACCAGGATGTTGAGGCCGACGCTGAAGGTCCCGAACAGGGTGAGCTGGGGAGACAACGACATCCGCCCCAATTCTCCGGGGCGCCGGGCGTCGATGCCGGACGCCCGGTAGCCCTCGCCGGTCATCACGATCTGGCCCGACATCCGCACCGGGATGGGAAGCGCGAGCCCGCGCGGCGGCTCCTGGGAAGCGAGCGTGGCGAACGGAACGGCGAGGAGCCAGAGACAGCGCGCGGCGCCGGTCATAGCCGATCTCCGCGGGTAGCGGCGGCGATGCGCGCCGCCTCGTCGTACCGGCCGAGCCGGTGCAGGATCTCGATCTCCTGCTCGCGCACGACTCGACTCTCGGGGTGGAGGATGCGGATGCGGGCGACGCTCTCGCGGAGCCGCGCGAGGCTGCCCGCACGTTCGTGGGCATGGACCAGCGCGCGCCATCCGCCGTCATCCTCGGGGGCCAACTCCCAATACGCCTGGCGCGCCCGCAATGCCTCGGCGGTCTGGCCGAGGGCGTCGTAGGCCTCGGCGCGCCAGCGCAGGAGCTGGGTGTCCCGCGGCATGGAGACACGCAACCGGTCGGCGAGCCGCAGGACCGCGGCGGGGTCGTCCGCAGCGATGGCGGCTCGGATTTCGGCCCGCCGCACGAGCTCCGCCCCGGGCAGCTCGGCCGCGAGACGCTGGATCGCGGCACGACCGCCGGGCCCGGCGGTGATCAACCGATCCAGATCGCGCGCGATCTCCGCACGCGCTCGGTCCCGTCGCTCGAGGATGGCATCGTCCGGGCGGCGGAGCCCGCTGGCGCCGCTGGCCGGCATCAGCTCGCGCTCCGCGCGCTGGAGGTCCGCCACGTGTTGACGCACCGCGCGCGCGGCGGCCGCGACATCCGTCTGCCCCTGCGCACGCGCCGCCGCGGCGCCGCCGCACAGCATGACGAGGCACACGGCGCGGTGGATCATGGCGCTTCCACCAGGACCGCCACAGGACTCTCGGCGGACTCGTTGCCTGACGTGTCAACGGCGCGTACGACGTAGCGGGCCCCCCGCGGCCCTGCGCGATCCACGTACCGCGGGGTCGCGGCCGACACTTCCGCCAGGCGCGTGCGGGGGCCGTCACTCCGCTCGGCTCGGTAGATCACGTAGCCCCGCAGGTCGGCGCTCACCACGCGCTCCCAGCGGAGCAGGGCTCCGGAATCGTCGCGAATCGCGGTCAGACGGCGCGGCGACGGGGGACGGGTGAGGTCGCGGAAGGTAAGCGTATCGGCCCGCGGCGCCGAGCGGTTTCCAGCCGAGTCCACGGCGATCACGCGCCAGGTCGCGGTCGGGCCGCGTGGTGCGGTGGTGTCGCGCGCTTCGAGTCGGTCCGATCCGACCACGCTCGCGACCACGACCGGCGTGCCGTTCGTTGCGACGCGCTCCACCACATAGCGCGCCACGTCGAGCGACGGACTTCCGGTCCACACGATCTCCACGTCCCGGCCGAGATGGTTGCGGAGCGCAATGGTCCGCGCGGCCTCGGGAGGTTCGTCGTCCACGATGCGCAGCCGTGCGTCGGCGGGCGCGGACACGTTGCCCGAGCTGTCTTCCGCGACGACGCGCCAGGCATAGCTCCGCCCCGGCTCCAGTGGGGTCGCACTGTAGCCCGAATCCACGAAGACCGCGGCGCGGAGGGGTTGGCTGGTGAGCGTGGCGAACAGCGTGTCGTCACGCTCGGCGCGCTGCACCTGGTAGCCCCGCAGGTCGGGATCTGGTACCGCCGTCCAGGTGAGCCGAACGCGATGACCGGGGAGCGGGGTCGCGGTGAGCCCCGTCGGCATGGCAGGCGGCCGCTGATCCAGCGCGCGCGTGGTCGTGGGATTCGAGGGCGGGCCGGCACGGCCCGCGCCATCCAGCGCGCGCACTCGATAGGTGTAGATCTCCCGGCCACTCACGAGCGTGTCCACCCACTCGGGCGCATCGGCCGGCACCATCGCCCGTGTGACCCGCGTGAAGACGGAATCACCACCCGCCGCACGCTCGACGTGGAACCCCCGCACCTCGGGCTCGGGTGACACCGTCCACACCACGCGGATGCGGCCGTCGCTCACCTGCGTTGCCACCTGTTCGGGCGGCAAGGGTCCACGCACGTTCGGGGCGCGCACCGCCGTCACCGGCCCCGGTTCCGACAGCCGGCCCAACAAGTCGGCGGCCCGCAGCCGATAGCGATAGAGGTGGTGCGGCTCGACCGCTTCGTCACGGAATCCGCTGGCTCGGTCGGCGAGTCGCATCACCGGGAGTGCGGAGATCCGTGCGAAGCCCCCCGTGCTGTCGGCGCGCTCGACGACATACGCGACGACGATGTCATTCGGCGCGCCGGTGAAAGCCGGCGGGGTCCACTCCAGCGCGATCGCTTCGTCCCGCACCCGGCCATTGGGGGCTGGAGCCGGTGGCACGGGCATGTCGACAACACGCACGGTGGCCTGCGCTGTACGCAGCGCCGAGTCCGGGCGCGAGAGCCGGACGAGTTGGGCCGTGTATGCGTGCGTCTCGCCTGCGGTGACCGTCGAGTCCACGTAGAGCGCGCCCAAGGCGAGTGCGGCGCGTGGCGAGAGAATCTGCGCAACGCCTGCGGCGGTGCCTCCGGCTCGCAGGCGCCGGTACACCTCCACGACGGATTCTCTCGCAGTGATGCGTTGTAGCAGCGCCAGGTCGTTGGCGACCATCGCTCCGAAGGCGGCCGGGTCGAGCACGCCGGTCATCGGCTCCGCGGTGAGTCGCACGCCGTCGCGCGAGATGATCCATCCCTCTCCATCGGCTGGCACCCGGGTCGGGTATACGAACACGCGTCCTTCGCTGACGACCACGGCGAGGCGGCCCTGCACGGGCGCGTCACTCTGCCCCAGTGCGACACCTGTCCAGACCATGAGCGCGATGCCGATCGCGCCCGCGCGGGGAAGTGGCGATGACGTGCGCATCACCTGATCCTCGCGCTGGATGCCTTGCTCGCGATGCCGGCGCCGTTCTTGACGCGCACGAACACATAGAGCTGACTGGCCTGCAGTATTTGAGCAGGCAGCTGGATGGTGCGGGTGGAGGTACCAGCGGCGACCGGATAGGCCACGTAGGGGATGGAATACGTGCTCGTACCCGACGAGAGGATCGGCTCGGTGGAGGACGTTCCGAAGGAGATATCCACGCCTCCAAGCCCGCTCTCCGGATCGGTTTGCACGGTGAGCGTCAATACCGCCGCGCCGTTCACGATGCGTCCGGAGACGCCGGCGGGCTGCGGAGGCGTGACGTCCGCCAGCACTTCGCCGCTCGAGGCCACATCGCCCGCGACGCCGAGGCCGCTCACGGCACGGAGGTCCACGAGGAAGCGCCAGCCACCCGCGGGCGTGAACGGAATTCGCACGCCAGTGTTCGCGAGCGCCTGCGAGGCGGGCCAGTCCACCGTGGATCCGGACGGGAACCCGCGTACCGTTACTCCGGTGACGGCATCGCGCACGCGGATCTGATAGCCCAGGACGCCGGTCTCGTCATCGGTGGCGAGTGTCGTGAGGTAGGCGATGATCCCGGCGCTGTACCCGGCGCAGAACGCTGGACGGCTCGGAACGGTGGCGTCCGGGACTGTTACCGGACCGTAGGTGAGCGGTGCCGACTTCACGCCCAGCGCGTTGATCGCGACGAGCGTCACGAAGCGCGGCTTGCCATACCGGAAGTCCGGACCCGTCGCTACGAACGATGGGGTTGCTTCCGGGATGTCCGCCCATCCGTCGTTCGGCAGCACCGGACCGGGGGCCACCGAGTCCACGCGGTAGAGGTAGCCGTAGATCCCGGTCTCGGGATCCGTCGCGTCCGGGCGTCCGAGGGTCAGCCGGACACGCGCGTCACCGCCCACGATACCGCCGGTCGGGACAACCGTGACGAGCCGGCCATCCCACACCGGCCGCTCCTCGCCAGATCTGAGGCTCGTCGTCGTGCCGCAGGCCGGGCTCGGTGCGGGCTGCGAGATGAGCAGGACGGGTGCACGGGGAGTCGCGAACATGCCGGCGGGCGGCACGAGCTGGCTTCCCACCGGGAAGACCGGCGGCGTAGGATCAAGCCGCAGCACCGGTGACTGGCCGATGTCGCCCACGAGTCCGGCGCCGTTGGTCGCGCGAACTTCCACGTGGATCTTCTGGCTCGCCGCCAGATGCAGGCCCTGGATGGCCGCGCTAGTGCGCCCGCCGACGCTCGTCCAATCCACGAGCACCGTCGGCCGAACGAGTGTGGCCCGACCGAGGAGCGACGAGGTTTGCGTGGTCGTCTGTTCCACCGGGAGTGCGAGGACGCGGTACGCGTATTCCGCGATACCACTCTCCGGATCCGAGGCGCTCCAGCGCGCGGTGACGCGTGTCGAGTCCGCCGTCCACACCTCGCCCACACCGTCGACGTTCACTAGCGTGGGCAACCCCACGAATTCCACGACCGGACGCCCCGGTGGGGTGAGATCGACCGGTGGCACCGCGACCGTGCTGTGCGGCGTCGCAACCGGCGTACTGGAGAACGTCAGCGTGTACGGCGTGAGCGCTTCGCCGGTGAGCCCTGCTCCGCCACGCACCAGTACGTGCTGGTTGCGCGCGACCGTGCCGCCGGCGGGCTCGGTCGAGTACGCCCAGCGCACGGCCTCGCCCGTGCCACCCACGGAGTGCAGGGAGTCGCTCCCCTCCTGCAGGAGGTACTCGTACACGCCGCGCGGATGCGTGCCCGACCACGTGGTCGTAATCGACGAGAGGAATCCGTAGTCGGTGACTACCACGCGCGGGCTCGTGACGCGCGGCGCCTGCAGCATTTCGTTGAGCTCGGCGAGCCGCGCCGAGAACTGCTGGCCCTCCGTTCCCGTCGTCCCGTACGTCCGCAGGTAGTCATCGTACAGGTCGTGAAGCACGCCGTAGAGCTCCGCCTGCTGCTCGTTCAGTGCGGCGAGCGACGACGTGAGCGACGCCAGTTGATCGCGAGCGGAACGGATGACGAGCTCCGCCGTGTCGGCCGCGCCGTCGACGACGGCCCGGGCTCCATCGCGCGCCTGGGTGAGCCCGGCGTCGGCGACCTCCCACCACGTCCGGAGCCCGTAGCTCACCGCTTGCGTGCGAAACCACGTGAGCGCCTGGTCCATGCGCGCGGAGGCCGCCCCGTCGAGCGAATCAGATTTGAGCGCCTTCGCCGCAGCCACCCGCTGCGCGCGCCAGCTCGCCGCATCGGAGGCATAGGTCTGCTCCAACGACGGGTCCCCCGCCCATTCGCTCAGGTAGTGCACTCGGCTTGCCGCGAGTGCATCGAGCTCGACCGCCGTGCCGGAGCGCTGCAGATAGTCCGGGTTGCCCAACGTCTGCTGATAGGAGCTGATGTCGCCGAGCTTCGCGTTGAGTCGCTGCTCGACTCCGGGCCGCTCCTGCGCCAGCGTATCCAGCTTGGCCAGCGTCCAGCTCAACCGCCGCATCCGAAACTCGACGTTCACCGCATGCTCGCGCTCGATCGTCTCGACGGCGTCGCTGTGGAGCCGTGCGTACGAAGCGAACGAGGCGGCATCGGTGCCGCTTGTCGCTGCGAGGACCGTCGCGAGTCCGGACTCGACCGCCGCGATCTGGTCGCGCATTTGCGCCTGCCTGGCGACCGTCGCGGCCTGCGCCGCGCTCATCGTACCTCGTGCGGTTGCCGATGCCTCATCGTCGAGCGCGAACTCGGGGACGCCGGTGAGTACCATAGTCGGCGCGCCATCAGGGCCAGCAGGCCCTTCCACGAGCGCGGGACTTCCCGACGACCATGTCGTGACCGGGTCGGCGGGCGGCACGAAGGCGGCGGTCTCCTCCAGATCGGCGAGCTGGAGCCGCACGGCCCGGATGCGCGCCTCGACCTCTGCGCGCTGGTCCACGATCACGGCCAGCTTGTGTTCCGCCTCGGCGCGGAGCTGTACCACTTCGGCTGTGTCCGCGGCCGCTTCGGAGTTGCTCAACACGCGCTCGTAAAACGCGACGTATGGGTCGGTGGCGGTGGTGGGGAGCAGTCCGCCGCGCGTGGTGCCCTCCATGGCGCGGAAGCCGTTCCACCCCACGAGCATCTGCACCCAGTTCCAGCGCTGGAAGTTGGCGTACGCAGCGGCGAGACTCTCGCGCGAGACGGGAATCGGCGTTCGCGCCAGCTCCTGGGCCGCCGCATCGATGCCGGCGAGAATGTCGTTCGCTTCGGATTCCAACTCGCTCGCCACTTGCTGAGCGTGGGCGAGCACGGCCGCCAGTTCCTCGCTGCGTCCGAGCCCCATCGCGAACCCGCCCGGCGTGTACTGCGCCCAGACCTCGAACGTGAGCAGGTCTACGCCCACCACGCGCGCCGTCCCCTGGGCGTAGATCGCCAACTGGGGCTCGATCACGAGCGCGCCGATCATGCCGAGCTCGCCGGTGACCCCCATCGCGGTCACCTGACCCGTGAACGTCAGGAAGGCTCCGAGATCGCTGGTAGACGGTCGATACCAGAGCCGCAGGTTCGCGCCCACCGTCGCCGACAAGGCATTGGTGCTCTTCGACACCGAATAGCCCATGCTCACGGTGAATCCACTCGGGACGACGATCACCTCGGCGTTGGCCTGGATCACGTCGAGGATGGTGAAGTCGGCATTTCCTTTCACCGCGAACGTGTTGCTGCCCGCGAAGAACTGGATGCCGGCGCTGCCGCTAACGGTCTTCTCGATGTTCACCACCAGCGTCACGTCACCCCGGACGTAGGCAGCCGGTGACCACCCCACCTGCAGCGCGAGGTCGCCGGAGATCTGGTTGTGCATGTTGAAGAACGTCGCCATCGCGTTGAGCTGCGCGGCCTGGTCGGTGATTGTCAGCATCGCTCGCCCCGAGGCGGCCGAAGCACCACCCGCGCCGACGACGTCCACGGACGCGTAGAGCATGACCGCGAACTGCCCCGCGGGTGGCATCCCCACCCGATCCGCCGACGGGCCGTTCAAGCCGGCAACGTTCTTGACCAACTGCAGGTCCGTCGTGCTCGGGTTGATGAAGAACCCGCCTCCGACGCCGGTGAGCGTCACGACTCCCGGAACGAGCGGCACCTCGACGCTCGTACGCAGGAAGATCCCGGCGCTGAACTGGTCGGCGCGCCGCCGCATCACGCCGACCATGGCGACCTCGTAGTGCCCGAGCAGTGTTCCCTCGGTGGCAAGCGAGAGGTCGAATCCGTTCGGCAGCTCGTCGTAGCTCAGCGACGCCTGGAAGGCGACGACGTCGGGGATCTCCACGGCGAGGTTGTGGATCAGGAGATGTGTGGTCGAGTCGCTGGCGCGGACGTAGACGAGCACGCGATCCACGCCGCCCTTGAACACCCCAGCCACGTCCACCGAAGCGCCGAAGTCCAGATAGTTCCGGACCGTGACGGAGACGCTGTCTGGACGGACGCTCCCATCTGACGCCGGCGGCTGCGCGACCGGGACGAAGATGGACGATTCCTCCCTGTTCCACGCAACGCGCCCGACCACGAGCTTCACCTTCTCCTGGATCGTGAACGTGCCGCCGTCGAAGCTCGCCTCGCCGAGGTTCACCTCGCCTGCGGACGTGAAGCCAACGTTGTGGAACGTGAGCGTGCCACTGCCGCCCGCGACATCGAGCGCCAGGCTGCCACCGAGCGCCACCGCGAACCCCGTCTCGGTCGGTTGCGCCGTCGCCTGCCGGACCGTGAGCGTGGCCGGTGCCATGCGCACGGTGATCGGACTCGGCATGGCGAGGCCACCCCACGTGACCGCGCCATTCGCCGCGATCCGGATGCCCGGCGTGACGGTGCCGCCCGATACCGACCCGAACCGGAGCAGGTTGCTCGGGTCGTCCTGCACGTAGACGTCCGCCACCATCGACGCGGCGGTGTTCGCCTGGTTCTCGAAGTCGAGCGCGAGGTCGAGACGCCGGAGATGGAACGTGGCAACGCCGGCACTCACCTTGGTCTGCGCGGACGCGAGCCCCTCGGGCTCGTCGATCAACACCACGTGACCACCGCCGGTGACGCGGCCGTCCGGGAGCACGTGCACCGTCACCTCCTGCGGAGCTCGTGAGGTGAACGGCGGCGGGAGCGTCACGGCACCCGCGAGCTCCAGCGCCCGGGTGGCGATGCGCGCGGTGGTGAGTTGCGCGTACCCGGGAATGATGTCGATGGGACGACTGAGGAAGTTCGCGCCCTGCAAGGCGAACGAGCCGTCGGTGCCGACTTGGAGCCCGATGAAGCGCATGGTGTTCTGGAGCAGTGTGACGTAGCCCGACATCGTGAAGCGAACGACGCCGGCCGCGATCGCCACGTCCACCGCCGGTGCTACCTGCGTGGAACCGACGACCGAATCCTGCAATGCGAATTGCGCGCCGAATAGCTCGAACTCGGCCGTACTCGTCGGTGCGGTGATGGAGATGTTCGGCAAGGTGATCCCCGTCGAGCCCACCCGGAGATCGTGGACGCTCAGCGCAAAGCCCGGAGCGAGGTCCGGCAGTCGCAGCGTGCCGCCCAGTCGCAGCGCGAAGTCCTGCGCCGTGGCATCCACGACGATCCCCGGCTGCCCAAAGCCATTCTCGATGGTCAGCGCCGCTTGTCCGATCGCGATGGGGGTCTCGGGATCGCTCACGTCAGCGGTCCCGTGGAAGCCCTGCGCGTCCACGCGCGCCGCCAGATGAATGGGCAACGGCGTTCCCTCGGCGGATGCGAGGAACACCGAATGGATGGCACCCGAGACCTCGACGACGTTCGCGTTCGGCGCCAGCGTCAGCCGGGCGCCCGTCAGCCGGACCGCCAGCGTGTCCCCGCGGAACTGGGCCTCGGCGATCGCCGGCGCCGACGGCACGTACGTCTCGCTGTACTGGCCAAGCTCGACCTGACCGCGCAGCCCCTCCGCGGAGAGCTCCATATCGCGGAAGACGAGGTCCACGTCATCGAGTGGTCCAGGGAGCGTCGCGCGCAGGTCCGCCTGTAGGTGATAGCCGCCCGCGCCGCCACGGTACGCGAGCTGCGTGATCGCCACCGGGTAACCCGGCAGCGTGATGAGCGGTGCTCCCGCCTGGGTGCTCACGACGATCTCGCCGCTCAGCGGCCGGAGGTTGCGCGCGTTCAGGACGAGGTCGAAGCTCGTCCGCACGTCCGGTGGCGCCCCGCCGTCCGCGAGCGCTGGCAGCACGAGGTCCACTTGCTCGTTCGGCCGGGTCCGGATCCGCAGGGTTTCGGCGGAGAAGATCGTCTCCACCAGGAGGACCGAGGTGTCCGCCGGGTTCCGCAACTGGAGGTAGGCCACGTCTTCGCTCGGGATCCCGAGGCGCGCCGGGATCGGCAAAACCGCAAAGACGTTGCCCGGCCAGAAGCCGAGCCGGTTCACGTACGCGATCAAGTCGCCTTCTGGACTCCGCAGGTCGAGCCGCCCCTGCGTGATCGCCACCCGTGGCGAAAACCCGATCGTGAACGCGCTGTCGAACGTCGCCGTCAGGGCCGCGTACGTCTCGCCGCCGTAGCCAAGCGATGCCGTGGCGGTTCCCGTCAGCTCCACTCCGGCCGTGTCGATCACCGCGCCGGCCGACAGCACGATGCGCGCGGACGCGCCGGTTCCGCGGGGCTCGGTGGCCGGGAAGACGCCATACACGAGATCACCGGACTCCCCGATCTCGATCCCCACCGCCAGGTCGGCGGTGACGTGGATGCGTCCCTTCGCGAGCGTGCCGGTGTTGAGATCGAAGGCGACGTCTTCGAACCCGACGTCAACGCCGGCACCCTCGGCGGTCCGCAGCTCGCCCGTGGCGCCGAACTGCAGCCAGTGCTGCGTGAGGGACGCCTGGTTGACGACGAGACGCAGGAAGGGGTTCGCCGGGTCCGGCGCCCAATAGAACGGCTGGTCGATGCTGGCCTCCGCGTCGACGACTTCGCCGCGGATCAGATCGATGGACAGGGTCCCGGTGGCGGAGACCGTGTCGCCCGCTTGATCGCTGAGGAGCCGCACGACAACCGACGCGTCGAGGCCGGCCTCGACCGTCCCCGAGTCCGCGTCGTAGCCGAATCGGACGGTGCTGTTGCCGATCTGCGCCTCAAGCGGGCCGAGTGCGACGACGCAGGTGGGAAGCACGTTCCGGACCGATCCGTACAGCGTCCCGTTACCCGCAATGAAGAGCGTGTCCGTAGGGGACTCGAGCGATACGGTGCCAGAAACCGCGGACGGACACGCGAGCAGGTTTGGCAGCGTGAGGTCGGCAAGCAGCCCGATTCGCACGTCGCCCGGCCCATTCTCGGACAGGTCGAACGAGCCGAAGGCGCCGCGGATGTCGGCGACCGGCGTCCGGAGCGGACGTGGGAAGTCCACGCGCTCGAACGTTCCCGTGAGCCGCCCATTCGCGAACCCCACATCGAGCGCGCGGATCGTGAAGCGGGCCGTCTGGTCGTCAAGACCGGAGGGGATGTCCTCGATCGCGAACTCAAGGTCCACGCCGAAATCCAGCTCGGGCGGCGGCGCGTTGCTGGACCAATCCCAGCGGAATTCGCCCACGCGGTACGCGAGCGCGCGCACGGCGAACCCCCCGACGCGCAGCGGGCGCAGGGAGTCGCTGCCGGACTCGAAGGGGCCGTTCGGATCGGAGATCGTCGGAACCGCGGGAAGCTCGAACCCCGGCACCACCATGCCCTGCGGCGTGATGTGGACGTCCCGGATCTCCGGAAGGCGCAGACTGTCAAGCGCGGGGATTTCGATGGCCGCGTCGAACAGGAACTCGAAGTCGAACTGTGACTGCGCGATGTCCCAGCGGAACTGCGGCGCGCGGAACCGTCCCAGCAGCAGGTCGACGCCTGGCAGCGGGACGCGGAAGAGCGAATCGGGCGACTCGAAGTTCACGAGCGCCGCTTCGGTTGGGGACAGGCGGAACGTGGCCGTGGCGATCTGGGTCGTCCGGTCCGCATCCGGGTCCACGTAGGCGATGTGGCCCGGCAGCTCCAGCCGCCACGCGAACGTCGCGTCGAGCGGTCCCTGGGCCTGGAACCGGAGCGTGTCGATGCCGAACCGCAGACGGGATACGCCGGGCACTAGCGCGACACTGTCGCTGAACGGCTGCTCGATGTCCGCCGACAGGATGCCGCCTCCCTCGAGCCCCAGCGTGATGCGCAGCGGCTCCTGGCCGTTCAGCAGTGCCAGCCGCCCGTGCGCGAGGAACGACGGCTCGCTTCCGCGCTCCGCCCGAAGTGCGATCGAGTCGAGGACGAACGGGAAGTCGGCGGTCGGCTGGCCGCCCGCGGCCCCTGAGCTGGTCTTCGCGCTCAGCTGACCGGAGATCGGAAGGAGCGTTCCGCGGTCGAGCGTGAGGTCGAACGCAACGTCGAGCGCGGGCGGATCCGGTCGCGTGCCCTTGAGCGCGGGAACGACGAGCCGGAGTGTCTCGCCCGTCCGCGTGCGGAAGCGCAGTCCGTCGTCCGTCGAGTCCACCTGCACCAGGAGGTTGCCGGTCGTGTCCTTGAGCGGGACGAAGGCGGTCGCGCGGTCGCGCAAGAACAGCGTGTCCGGGATGACCGCTGTGAGCAGCTCGGCGAGCGCGAGATGCCACCCGGAGGCGTCCAGGTACGCGATCGGATACTCCTTCAGGTGCACCGTCGCGCGGCCGCCTGTGACGCGCCCGCTCGCGGGCTGAACCGCGAAGCCCTCCTCGAACGTGACCGACGCGTCGTCGAACCGCGATCCCCGGACGGCCACCTGCGCCGGTGCCCGGCCCTGGAGACGGAGGCCGTCCGCATTGACGGCCGGTGCGGCGGGCAGCACCAACCGGATGTTCCCGCCACCCCAGTCACTGTCCTTCGGGTCGAACGAGCCGCTCGCGAGACTTGGCGTGAAGTTCTTGGCTCCGCTCCACACGAAGCCGATCGGCGACGACTCCAGTGCCAGTCCCTCCATCATCCCGATGGCACCGGAGGTGATGTCGCCGGAGGCGGGATTGAGATACACTCCCGCGAACGTGACGCTCACGGTGTCCGTCCGGTGCGTGTACACGCTGTCGATACGTTCCGCGTTGTAGTCCTTGACGCCCGACATCACGGAATCGACGAGCATCCGCTGTCGTCCGTCCACGAGCAGACCCCGCGGGCTCAGCGTGGCCCGGGCGACGATGAACGTCAGCATGCCCCACTCGAGCTTAAACGGACCTTCCAGCGCGATGTCGCCGGACAGCAGCCGGCCGGTGATGTAGTCAATGCGCGCCGTGGCCGTGGGCGCGTCCTGCGTGCCGCTCAGGACCCCGCTCGCCAACCCGCCCGCCGGACCGGCGGCCTGCGCAGCCGCGTCCGCCCCGGCTTTGGCCTTGTCCTGTACGGCAGCACTCTCGTCCGACGCGCTGGTCTTCGCCGGTTCTTCCTTCTTCGCCTCCTCGATCCGCCCGAAGTCCACCTTGATCGACCCATCGTAGATGGCCGTCTGCGTGCCGGAATCGCTGACCGCGAGCACCAACTGCCCACCGGCCGGGGAGAGCTTCGCGAATCGCAGGTCGAACTGGACCCAGGATGGTTGGAAGCCCTCCAGGGTACCGCGCAGCCGACCCGTGGGCGTCAGCCGCAGCTCACCGTTCAGCTCGTGAGAGGTCGTCTGGCCTAAGCACCCGACCACCGGCAGCCCGCAGTCGGGATCCGGTCGCACCAGGGCGCCCGCGATCAGGGGAAACTCGGTCACCCGGGGCGTATCGCCGAGGGCAAAGACCACCTTCCCATCCACGGTCTCGACGCTGACGTGCAGGTTGTCGGCCTCGCGCAGCACGCAGCCATTCTCGAAGCGATGCTCCTGGAGGGTCGCATCGATGCGGCCATCCTTGACCACCAGAGTGTCCACCTCGAACGGCTGCTCGTTGAGACATGCCGACTGCTCCAGGGGCACGTGCGGGAAGGAGACCCAGCTCGTCCCCGACCCCCACTCGAAGCCGGGGTCTTGGCCGCTCAGCCAACGGTCGTAGGGCACTTGCTGGCCAACGAATCCCATGGTGCGTGGCAAGAGCTGCACGCTATCGATCTCGATGACACCGGACGTTTGCGTTCCTGGCGCGTCCGAACTGCTGCCGGGCAACGTCACGCCGGTCTCGTCGAGGACAACGCCCTCAATGGGTGGGAGCTGGAGGTTCTCCGCCCCCCGCGCCTGGGGTGCAAGGTCCACCAACGCCCGCCAGACGAGTCGCCCGCCTGGATCGAGGTCGAATCTGTCCAGCCGCAGGTTCGACAGTCCCATCCGGACCCAGCCGAAGTCCGCGTACGCATGGCCTGCGTCGCAGTCGCTGCGCTCGTCCTCGCGCGTCAGTGACTCCCGCCCGAGCACGAGGGTGAAATCCACCGTACACCCTTCGCTGGCGTCGCCGAACACCTGCAGCGTCGCCGGCGCTCGGAGGTCACTCTCCAGTCGGTCGCCGAGGAAATCCGCGGTGAGTGAGCCCGCGATCGTGCCGAACGTCACCAGCGGACGCGTTTCAGCTCCGCCCGGCGCGAAGCCGCCCGTCGGTCGACAGACAACCGGGATCGTGACCACGCCATCAGCCAGCGTTCCCGTGGCCGAGCAACCGACATCGGCGCCGAGCACGCGCACCTGCCCCGTCATCTCGAGGCGTCCCGTGGGCAGGAGGAGCCGCGCCTGGTCCACCGCGTACTGCACCGGTGAGCCTCCGATGCTCGCCAGGGGAGCATCCGCCGGAGCGGTTCTCTCCAGTTGACCGAACAATCCAGCCGCGGTGACTTGTGCCCGCCCCGTCAGGTCCATCGGTGCGAACCCCGGGAGTGCCACCTGCGCCGCCAGCGTGAGTCCTGAACCGGTCTCGTAGCCAAGTTGGGTGAACCGCACCAACGGTCCTGCCGCCGCCGCGAGATCGCTGCCGGACTTCACCGCGCCGCTGAGCTCTCCGGACCGCACGACTGCGAGGCTCTGGATGCTGGTCCGATCGATCTCGAGGTCGCGTGCCTCGACGCGCACGATTGTCCGGAGCGGCGCCTCCAACTCGAGGTTCAACCACCCGTTGACGACGTACGCGAAATCGGTGAGACCGACCTCGGCGCTCCGAAGGCCCGTGAGTTGCGCCACGCCCGGGATGAGCGTCAGCGTGTCGGGTAGTTCCTTCGTCACTCCCGTCTCACGGCCCGGTCCACCGACTGAAAACGTCCAGATCTCGCTCGACCGTCCACCGCGCGTCACGGGCCGGCCCTCGCCGTCGAGCGCTTCGACCGACCACACGTACTGCTTCATGGGATCGAGGGGCAGCGCGTCCAGCGGGTAGACGACCATCGGAGCGCCGGTCTCCTCCTCCTCGAACCACACCGGATTGGCGAAGACGGCGGTTTCCGGTGTCTGTCCTTTGAGCAACTCGAAGACCCGCACCCGATACGACGCGCCGATCTCTGGCGGCAGGAAGATCGGGGTCCATTGAAAGACGGGCAGGAGTCCGGCCACGACCCCCTGGTTGGCCGGGAAGATCAGCTGCGGCGGCTCCGGCAGCGCGATTGTGAAATCGGCGCACGTAGACACCAGCTCGACGTTTTGCGCGTCGAGCACGCGCGCGCACATCTGGTGTCGGCCCTCCGGGATCATCCCGGTGCGCAGCACCTGGTCCACGTACTTCTGATCCTGGCGGACGGTCTCCCAATCGAGGATATCGGCGCCAGTGAAGATCTGCGTGACGGGCCCGAACCCGAACGAGACGGACGGACTCACGACGCGGGCCAACTCCCCGCGCTCGGCGCTCTGGACCCACCCCTCGACGCGGAAGTCCTGCGGTGCCGTTCCACTGTAGATGAGCGTCAGGACCGCCATCTGGGGATTGCGCTCCCAGTCGGCGATGAACGGAGACGGAAACGGCTGGACCAGCAGACTGGCGGTCCACCCGGGGGCCTGCGCGGCCAGCTCGGCGGGCTGGGTGCCGCCGACCAGGACGGCGAGCAGCACCCCCAGACGCACCCAAGCGCCCCCGTTGGTTCGAGGGCGCCTCCCAGGCCGGTCGTCCGCGGTCGCCATTGCGCCGAACACAGCCGTCAACTCATTTTGGTAGCGTCACTTGCCCACGCGCTGAGCAAGCGGAGGAGTTCTTCGGAATCCTCGAAGTTGCGCCGGTCGGCAGTGCCGAGGCGCTCGATCATCCCGGCGCACGTCGGTGGGTCGCCTGCGGTGGCCAGCCGCAGCTTGAGGACGAAATACCCGTAACCCGTTGTCACAAAAGTGTCTCCCTCACCCCGGCGGTCCATGGCGTCGGTTCCTGGTGACGTGACGCAGATTGAAGCTCACCCCGACCCGTCAGCGGGCCGTGAACCGGGTGTCAACCGCGTGTCAGGCCCCCCGTGCTGACGCTGCGCACCCTCGGGCCACCGCGGCTCGACGGGCCGGACGGTGAGTTGCTCCGGGGCCGTCGCAAGGAGCTGGCGCTCCTCGCCTACCTCGCCGCGCGCCGCCCCCGCGCCGTGCCGCGGGAGGCGCTGGCGGATCTCCTGTGGGGTGCCCGGCCGGACACCAACGCCCGGCAGTCGCTGCGGCAGGCGCTCCTCAGCCTCAAGCGAGCCGTTCCCGACGGGTTCGACGCGGAGGCGGACGCGGTGGGCCTCGGGACGGACGCGCTGCAACTGGACATCTCACTCTTCGAGGCGGACCTCGCCGCCGGGCGCCGCGCGGAAGCGATTGCCCGTTGGCAGGGCGACTTTCTCTCGGGCTTTGAGGACATCGGCGGCGAGGCGTTCCGGAGCTGGCTGGAAGGCGAACGCGAGGGCCTGCGGCGGCGCTTGCAGGTCGCCCTGGCAGAGCTCGTGGATGACGCGGAGCGGCGCGGAGACAGAGCCGAGGCGGTCGTATGGGCGGAGCGGTGGACCGATCTGCTCCCGCTCGACGAACGCGGCGTCATCCGGCTCGTGCGAGCCTTGCACGCGGCAGGACGCGCGGGCGAAGCTCTGGCGCGCCGGTCCGCGTACGTGGCGCGCCTGCGTCAGGATCTCGGCGTGGAGCCCTCCGCCGAACTCGAGCAGCTCGGGAAAGAGATCGCCCCTGGCAGCCCGGCGGCGTCTCCCGCACCCGTCTCCGGCGTGCTGTTCACGCCGGACCTGGTCGGGCGTGGGGCGGCGCTCGAGGCACTGGACCGCGCCTGGAGCCTCACGACGTCAGGGACGGCGGCGCTCGTGCTGGTCGAGGGCGACGAGGGGATGGGGAAGACCCGCCTGTGCGAAGAGTTCGAGCGCCGGCTCCCGCCAGGCACGGTGGTGCTTCGGGCGCGGGGAATCGACGCCGCACGCAGCGTGCCGTACTCCACCGTTCATGATCTGCTCGGGGGGCTGCACGAGGCACCCGGCCTCGCCGGCGCACGAGGCACGGCGTTGGCCACCATCGGCGCGATCGCGCCGGGCGTGCGCGAGCGGTTCCCGGACGCCGTCGCCGCCGGACGGGGCTCCGAGCTGGCCGAGGCGCTCGCCGACGTGCTGGCCGCGGTGGCCGCTGAGCGTCCGGTCCTGCTGTTCGTGGACGACTATTCCGTCGCGGACCGCGAGAGCCAGGCGCTGCTCCTCACCGTCGCCCGCCGCCTGCGACACGCCGCCGTCTGCATGCTGTTCACCGCCCGCACCATCGACACGCCGGCGGACCTGCTGGCTGAGCTGCGCGGCCGGGTCGGCGAGACGCGCATCCGGCTGGTCCCGCTCTCGAGTCAGGACGTCGAGGCGCTGCTCGCGTCGATGCTGGAAGTGGCGCCGGATGATCGGCCCGCGCTGGCCCGGCGGCTGTACGCGGAGAGCGGCGGCAACCCGTTCTACCTGACCGAGACGACCGCGATGCTGCTCGATGAGGGTCGGCTGACCGCCGATGCTCGGGGCGTGTGGCGACCGACGGCGGGCGTGCTCGACGGCACGCTCCCGGTCCCGCCGTCTCTCCGCGAAGCAGCACGCCGCCGGTTCGAGGCACTGTCACCACACGCGCGGACGGTCGCCGAGGCAGCGGCGGTGCTCGGCCCCCTCGCCACCCTGAGCCGCCTGGCCCTCGTGACCCACCTACCCGACGATACGGTCGAGCGAGCGGTCGAAGAGCTGGTCCTCCGCCGCGTGCTGCGCCCGTCGCCTGCCGGTGCGGGGACGTACGAATTCGCGCACGACGTCACGCGCCGTGCCGCGCTTGACCGCCTGCCAGGAACCCGCCGCCGTCGGCTCCACACCGCCACGTTGCGGGTGCTCCGGGCCGCGCCGCCCTCGCCGGAGGTGACGGCCGCCACCCTCGCGCACCATCGGCGTCGCGCCGGACCGCTGGGGGGGCGCCTCCCGCCGTGGCTTGGCACGCGCGCGCTCGTCGCGGCCGGCCTCCTCGTGGTGGTCGGGTTCGCCGCATGGCTCCGGTTCGGCGCCTCACCCACCGGATTCGCCGAGCGTGACTGGATCGTGCTCGCGGATCTCGACAATGCCACCGGCGACTCCGTGTTCGATGAATCGCTCACGGCCGCGCTCTTTGTTTCGATCTCGCAGTCGCAGCACGTGAACGTGTTTCCACCCGCGCGAATCCGCGAGACGCTCCAGCGCATGCAGCGGAGTGACGTCAAACACCTGACGGAGTTGCTCGCGCGGGAGGTCGCGCAGCGTGAAGGGGTCCGGGCCGTCGTCACGCTCACGCTCACGCGGACCGGCGATCGGTACGCGCTGGTAGCACGAATCGTGGACCCCCCAACGGGACGAACCCTGGCCACGCTCACCGCCGACGCCCAAGGGAGAGCGCGCGTCCTGAGCGCGCTCGACGATCTCGCGGCGGGGCTCAGGCGGAAGCTCGGGGAAAGTACCGGCGATATCCGCGAGCGGAACGTGCCGCTGCCCGAGGCAACGACCGCATCACTCGAGGCGCTCAAGCTGTTCGCCGATGGGAGCACTGCGCTGGACGAGGACCGCACAAGCGAGGGCATCACCGCCCTCCGATCCGCGGTGGCCCTGGACGCGAACTTCGCGTGGGCGCACGCGCTGCTGGGCCGCTACCTGGCGTGGATGAACGACCCCCTCAATGCGGCACCCCACCTCGAGAAGGCGCTGGCCCTGAGCGATCGGCTGCCAGAACGGGAACGGCTATGGATCAAGCTGCTGGTAGCCGAAGGTCGTGAGGATCGTCCCGAGGCAGTTCGACGCGCGCGCGAGTACCTCGCGCAGTATCCCGACGACCGCGACGGCTGGTTCGCCCTTGGGCGCACGCTCCAGGAGGCGCAGGACCGTGAAGGCGCGCTCGAGGCATATCGCCGCGTCCTCGAGATCGACCCGCACGCCACGTCCGCGCTCGTCAATTCGGCCTTGTTGTATGACCTGCTCGGGCGCCCACGGGAAGCAGTAGCCGCGTTCGAGCGCGCGGCGGCGATGGACTCATCGGTCGTCACCCAGGTGGCGGGCGACCTCAACCGCCTCTACGGATTTGCCCTCCTCCGGACGGGTGACAGCGCTCGCGCGCGCGCCGTGTTCGAACGCCTCCTCTCGGGCCGCCGTAGCCAGCAGCTCAACGGCCTCCGATCCCTTGCGCTCCTCGAGGCATACTACGGTCGCTATGACCAGGCAGTGGCAACGCTCACACAGGCGATTCAACTCAGCGTCGCTGCGGACGCGCGGGTCAGCGAGTTTCGGAACCGGCTGTATCTGGCCGGGATCCACCGGACGGCGGGGCACCTGGACGCGGCACGCCAGCAGCTGCGCCGCGCACGCGAGATCCAGGTGGCCATGGCGGGTCTCCCTGGAGCCTGGCTGGGGCTGCTGGGCCAGCACGAGGCTCGCACCGGCCTGACGGACGACGCCCAGCAGGTGTTGGAAGCGATGCTCGCGAAGGACACCACGTCCTGGACCAACATGGATCGGGCCGCGATCCCGCTCGTGCGGGGGGAGTTGGCCCTTGCTCAGGGCGACGCCGCGACGGCGGCTGACGCTCTCGCACGTGCCGTGGAACTGAATGGCGCCACGTATGAGCGGGAGGCGCTCGCCCGCGCGCTGGTGTCAGCCGGGCGTACGCAGGAAGCGGTCGACGCCTATCAGAAGACGCTGAGCGACAGCGCCATCGGGTGGGAGGTCCAGGAACCGTGGGTGCTGGCGCACTACGAATTGGCCCAACTGTATGACGCTCTGGGCGATTCGGCCGCGGCGCTGCCGCTCTATCGCCGACTCGCCGAGCAGTGGCGCGCCGGCGACCCTGACCTTCCCCTCCTTCAGAGCATTCGGCGCCGCCTGGGGCAGGGTGGCTAAGCCCGACCTTGCTTCGGTCAACGTCCTGGACGTCACCCCCGTCCGGCTCGCGGCCTGGGAGGAACGCGGCGACCGTGTCGTCCTCATCCGCCCGCGTCCGCGCGCGGCTTGGTATCTCCTTCCATATGAATGGCTGCGCTACCTGCTTGCGGTCCACCGCATTCAATTGGATGCGGTTGGCAGCGCCGCGTGGTTGGCGTGCGACGGTGCCCGGACGACCGGCGACATCGCGTCCCTGCTCCGCGACGCGTTCGGCGAGACCGTCGAACCCGTGGAGCAGCGACTCGGCCAGCTCGTGAGGCGCCTGCGGCACGAGGGATTGCTCGCCTACCGGGAGCTCGATGCCCCGATCACCCACCCCGACACGCAGTTGAACGCCCGTTGAGTTGGAGGCATACTCTTTGACCATGCAATCGACCTCCCTTGCCTTCCTGCATCGCCTCCTCGACGCGCCGGGACCGTCCGGGTTCGAGACCGGCCCCGCCCGCCTGTGGCGAGACGAAGCCGCGACCCTCGCCGACACCGTCTCCGGCGACGTCGCGGGCAACTCCATCGCCGTGCTCAACCCCAAGGGCGCGCCGCGGGTCATGTTCGCGGGGCACATCGACGAGATCGGCCTCATGGTGAGTCACGTCGACGACGACGGATTCCTTTCCTTCCAAACCATCGGCGGCTGGGACAGTCAGGTCCTGGTCGGCCAACGGGTGGTGATCGCCGCGCGCGGCGGGCCCGTGGCCGGCGTGATCGGCCGGAAGGCCGTGCACCTCCTCAAGTCGGAAGAGAAGGACAAGGCGACGAAGATCACGGAGCTGTGGATCGACATCGGAGCCAAGACCCGGAAGGACGCCCTTCGGCGTGTCCGGATTGGCGACTCGGCGGTCCTCGCGCAGACGTCGTTGACTCTTCCGAATGGGCGGCTCGTTTCCCGGAGCATCGACAACCGCATCGGCGCGTTCATCGTGCTCGAGGCGCTGCGTCGCCTGCGACGCTCCAAGCCGAAGGCGCTCGTGCACGCCGTCGCGACCACACAGGAGGAGATCGGGTGGCTCGGCGGCGGCGCGCGCACGAGCGCGACGGGCCTCGAGCCGACCGTGGCCCTCGTGGTGGACGTGACGCACGCTACCGACCACCCGGGGCTGGAGAAGAAGGACGTGGGTGACGTTCGCCTTGGGGGCGGCCCCGTGCTCTCGCGCGGATCCGTGATCAATCCCGTGGTGTTCGACCTGCTTACCGAGACCGCCGAGCGGGAGAAGATCCCGTATCAGCTCCAGGCCGCGCCCCGGGATACCGGCACCGACGCGGACGCCATCGCGGGCAGCCATCGCGGCGTCGCGACGGGACTGGTGTCCGTCCCGAACCGCTACATGCACAGCCCGAACGAGATGGTGGATGTCGGCGACCTCGAGAAGGCTGCCCGGTTGCTGGCCGCGTTTGCCCGGCGCGTGACGCCGAAGCTCGATTTCACACCTGGGTAGTCGCCGCGCTTTGCAAGGCCGCCGCCGCCGCCGACCGAATATCCCCTGAGCGGCTCCGGACCAGGTTCTTCAACGCGGCGATCGCCCCCGTGCCACCCGCGGTGCCTAGCGCCTCGATGGCGGCGAGGCGAGGTGCCATTGCCTTTCGACCAATGAGCTTCCCACCCTCGCTCGCGGCCTTGACGAGTGCCTGCACGGCGTCCGGCGTCCCGATACGCCCCAGCGCGCGGTAGAACTCCGCGAGCACATCGGGGTCCTGCTCCTCACCAGCCGCCGTTACCAATGACATCGCCAACCCCGAGAGATTCCGGCCTCCGACTTCCTTCACCACCGCCACCCGCACCTGAACATCGGGATCCGTGAGCAGCTTGCGGAGTGGGAGAGCCGTTTCCGGCGTGCCAATGCGCGCAAGGGCCATCCCGACGGACCGGCGCACGCGCGGGTCATCGTGTTGCACGGCCCGGGCGAGGGACGGCACGGCTTCGACGATGCGGAGCTCTCCCACGAGGTCGGCGGCGTTGCGCACCACGAACCACTCATGATGGTTGAGCAGGCTGGCGACGACGTCCGCCCCTTCTTCCATCCGCCGCAGCGCCCGCAGATAGGCTCGGCGCTCGGCCTGGCTCTGCGCGTCGACCAGGAGATCGAGCAACACCTTCGTTCCGGCCTTGCCCGCGCGCTGCATCAGCAGCACGATGTCCTCGTGGTACACATCATCGAACACCAACGGCGCGAACTTCCTGAGGTGCTCGGTCGTGAGCAGCCGCCGCATGGCGATGCCGTACTGGCGCTGGATGTCCGCGTCCGCCGTTTCCGCTTCGATGCGTAGCATGCGGAGGAGCGCCTCGAGGGCTTGATTCAGATCGTTCGCCCCGATGGCCCTGGAAATCCCGTTCTGCACGGCGTCGAGGCGCGAGAGCAGCGGGGTTGGATCCTCGGGGTCCTGGAGACGCTCAACCGCCGCGGCGAGCGTGCCGGTCGCGGTGCGTTGCTGGCGCTCCATCTCGCTATAGGCCGCGCCTTTCGCGGACGGAACGACGCCGATCTGCCTCCCCGTCGGCCGCCCCTCGGTGTCGGCCGTCGCGCGGAGCGCCTCGGATGGTCGCATGGAGCGGCGCGAGGCCGCCCCCACCTCGCGCTCCCGGGACACGATCGTTACCGTCACCACCTGCGCCGTCTCGAGCCGCTCTTCGAGTTCCTGTGCCGGCCGGGCGGGCGGCGGCGGCGCGGCGAGCGCCCGCAGCACCTCGACCAGGTCGACGGCGGTTGCCCCGTGCGCGATCATGAGTCGCGCGACGTGATGCGCGGCCAGGCGCTCCCGCAGGTTGGCGGCGAAGGGCGTCGCGTCCGGCACCTCTTCGCCTTCGGCGGTCAGGCGGGCGCCGTCGAACACCACGACCGCGCTCCGCCGGGCGACGAGTTCCGCGAGCGCCTGCAGCGCCGTGCGGTGGTCGTCCGTGGTTTCCTGCGTCCGGGCCATCAGCTCCAGCAGACGGCCCAGAAGAACGGCGATCTTGATCTCGTCTCGCATGGGGGGTCGAAGTTACGGGCTGCCGCCGGGCGCGGCAATCGTGAGGTCTTCCAAGGCCTCGCGCGCCGACCGTCGGACTTCCCGGTCGCGATCTCCGGTCAGCTCGCGCAGCGCACTGACCGCGCCCTGCCCCGCCGCCAACCGGAGCCCATCGATGGCTGCCACGCGCAACCCGGTCTGCCGCCGCCAGAATTGCCACCGGGGCGGCATCGCCCACCGCACCAGCGTCGCCACCGCGTCGGGAGTCCCGATCCTCCCCAAAGCCCGCGCGAATTCCGCGCGGAGATCCGGGTTCCGTTCCCGCAGCCCGAGCCGTGCGAGCGGCTCGGTCAGGGAGCCAAGCGACGCGTCCCCAATGGCCCGCGCGACACACAGGCGGAGCGAGGAATCGTCGCCGTCCAGGATCTGGCGCAACTGCTCCAGCGCGGGGACGCCAATCCTCGCGAGCGCCGTTGCGATCGCAACCCGCACAGCCGGCGTGGGATGGCTGAGCACCCGGGAAAGCGCGGGGACTGCCTCGCGGACCCCGAGGTTCCCCAGAATCTCCGCCACCCGGCGCACGAGTTGAGCATCCGGATCCTGCAACAACAGGACGAGTGATCGCAGCCCCTCGGTTTGCCCACGCAACAGCGTCAGGTATCGACGCCGGACGTCCAGGTCGTCCGCGCGCAACAGGCGGTCACGCAGCACGTACGCGCCGGCCACGCCACTTCGCTGTAACACGCGGACCGCCGCCGACCGGTGCCCCTCGTCCAGGGCGGAGTCGGCCGCATCCGCCAACAGGACCGGCGTCAGCAGCGGCGTGAGGGCATCTCGGAAGATGGCCCGCACGCCTACGGTCGGGGCCGTCTCCTCCAACTGGACAAGCTGGGCGACCGCCCGGACGGCGCCGGAGACGCGGCCGTGCGCCAACTCCTCGTTGACGTGCGCAGCCACGGCCTCGAGGCGCGCGGCCAGGTCGTGGACGTTGGGATCCAGCGCGATGGCGGCCACCGCGCGCTCGGGCCGGGAGAGCGACGGCGCGCGAAGCACCGCCTCGGACAACGCGTTGCGCACGCGCGGATCGCCCGACGGACGAACGGCATCCAGTCGGATCTCCTCCGGGAGCAGGTCGCCGCCGACGACCACCGAGATACCAACCGCCTGGGACGCGCGGAACCGGGTCACGGGATCCTGGCCATCGACGAGCCCGCCAAGTGGCATGGCCAGCGTTCGCAGGAGCTGGAGCATGGCCGCGGGCGCGGAGTCCTTCTCGATCTGGATCTCGCGGAGGTCGTGCGCCTCCATTTGGGCGATCAGGGTGGGGACCCCGGGCAGGGCCTTCCCGATTTCCGTGTCCTCAACCCACAACTTCCCATCCCTGACGCGCAGCGTTGCCCCCCCAAGGCCGGTGAGGGCGACGAGCACGCGCAGCGCGCCCTTGAGCTCGGGTACGGCATCGGGCCGGCGGCGGAAGAGATCCACCGCCCGGCCAAGCGTAATCGCGAAATTGTCGTAGTTCAGCATCGCGTAATCAGCGAAGATAGACCGTGGACGGCAGGGGCGGCAACGCGGCCGCCGAGGGGGGGATCCCCGGGCCCCCACGCCCCGAGGCGACCGCGAGGCGTCCCATAGAGACGGACTGGACCCCTCATTACCTTTCGACCCGTTCCCCCGTCGAGTCGATCGATGGTTACGCCGCCCGCACCACGGGGTTGACCAGCGACCCCTTTGCGAGAAAACCGCCATGAGCCGTCGTAGTAAGCTCCTGCTTTTCGCCCTCGTTCTGAGCCCCGCGACCCTGCCGGCCCAGTCCACGTCCAGTCGGCGGATCGGCGCCGACATTGCGTTTCTGGCCGACGATGCCCGCGATGGACGCGGGATCGGCACTGCCGGCCTCGACGCGTCCGCCGAGTACATCGCACGGACGTTCGCGCGGATCGGTCTCAGTCAGCCGTTCCCCGACGGATTCTTCCAGACGTTCACCATCGACCCAACGGCCCCGGCGGCGGCGCATACCGGCATCGGGGGCGCAGTGGTGAAGAACGTCGTTGGTGTGCTGCCGGGCCGCGGCCCGCTCGCGGGGCAGGTGATCGTCATCGGGGCGCACTACGATCACCTCGGGTTGGGCGGGCCGAACGCCCTCGACCCCGACAGCACCGGGATCGTGCACAACGGCGCGGACGACAACGCGTCGGGCACGGCGGCCGTGATGGAGGTCGCCCGTTTGCTGCGCGGCCGGCTGCGGGGCGATCGCCGGACGATCGTCTTCGTGACGTTCACCGGGGAGGAGGAGGGGCTCATCGGCTCCACCTACTATGTGCAGCATCCGGTGGCCCCGCTGGACTCCACCGTCACCATGCTCAACTTCGACATGGTCGGCCGGCTGCGGGACGACAAGCTGCTCGCGATGGGAGCCGAGACGGCCCTTGAGTTCACGCCGCTGCTCGACTCGCTCAACGCGGACTACAAGTTCGACCTCAAGGCCAGCGGGGACGGCTGGGGGCCGAGCGATCAGGCGTCGTTCTACGCCGCGAAGATCCCCGTCATCATGTTGTTCACGGACCTGCACTCCGACTATCACCGGGTGAGCGACGATTTCGCGACGATCAACACCAACGGCGAGGGTCGCATCGCCGGTTTCGCGGCGGATCTCGCGGTGGCGCTCGCCACCAGACCGGAGCGGCCGACCTACAACAGCATCCCGCGCCCGGAGCCGCCAAAAGGCGGCACGCGCGCGTGGCTCGGCACCATCCCCGACATGACGGGGTCCCCGGGCGGCGTGCGGCTCACCGGCGTCACCGCGGGAAGTCCCGCCGCCGACGCGGGTCTCCAGGCAGGGGACGTCCTCATCAAGCTCGGAGACTACGACATCGCGAATCTCAACGACATGCAGAACGCGCTGGTGTCGTACAAGGCGGGGGACGTCGTCCAGATCGTGGTGCGGCGGAGCGAGGAAACGAAGACGCTCACGGTGACGCTGCGGTCGCGTGGATAGGAGCGTCCTCGACGCGGACGCGGTGGTGCGAGCCCTCCACGCTGCGTTTACGCACGACGTCGACCGCGCGGGACTGCTCCAGCTCGCGGCCGGCCGGATCCGGGCCGCGGGCGCACCCTACAGCGGGGTGTACCTGTACATGCTCCACGGCGACGAACTCGTGCTCGAGGCGTTCGACGGACGGCCGACGGACCACACGCGGATTCCGGTGGGGGCCGGCATCTGCGGGCGGGCGGTGGCCGAGGGGCGCGATCTCAACGTGCCGGACGTCCACCAGGCCGACGGGTATCTGGCCTGCAGCATCGACACGAAGTCGGAACTGGTCGCGCTGATCCGACGTCACGATGAGATCCTGGGGCAGATCGACATCGACAGCGATGTCCCCGACGGGTTCGACGCGAGCGAAGAGGCGGCGGTCCGGGCGGTAGCGGATGCGCTGGCCGCGTTGCTCTAGCTGACAGAGCAGCGGGACAGAGGGGCGGAGAGAAGAAAGAAGATGAGCAATGCGCCCCTGACGGGCACGACGGAGTCCCTGCTGTCTGTCAACGGGATCCACCTATTCACCCGCCGCATCGGCAGCGGACCGATGGTGGTCGTGCTCCACGGCGGTCCCGGCGCCCACCACGACTACCTGCTCCCACAATACGACCGGCTCGCCCGGGGCCGGACGCTCCAATACTACGACCAGCGCGGCGGCGGGCGGTCGCCCGTGGATCGCGAGGTGCCGGTGGGATGGCAGGCGCACGTCGCCGACCTGGACGCGCTCCTCGAGGCCTGGGACGCCGTGCCCGGGACACTCTTGGGATACTCGTGGGGCGGCCTGCTCGCCCTGGTGTACGCCATCGCGCACCCGGCGCGGGTGGCCCGCCTGGCGCTCGTCTGTCCCGCCCCCGTGACCGGGAAGGACCGGCGGCGGTTCGAGACCGCGTTCGCCGAGCGTTCGCGGGCGCCCGCGATCGTCCGGGCGCGCGAGGAGCTGCAGGCATCGGACCTGCGCGACCGTGATGCCGACGCCTACCGTCGCCGGCTGTTCGAGCTTTCGGTGGCCGGGTATTTCCACGATCCCGCCAAGGCGGAAGACCTCACGCCGTTTCGCGTCACGGGCCGTACGCAAGAAGAGGTTTGGGCCAGCCTCGGTCACTACGACCTGCGCACTGACCTGCGGGGCCTCGCGATTCCGGCGCGCGTGTTCGCCGGGCGGCACGACCCCATTCCGCTCGACGCGGCCGAGACGACCGCGGCGTGTTTGGGCGCCGAGCTGGTGGTCTTCGAAGCATCGGGTCACTGCCCGCACGTCGAGGAGCCCGACGCGTTCGTCGCGGTGCTGGACCCCTGGCTCCGCGGGGACATGTGAGTCGGCCGACCCCCTTCGAGCTGATCTTCGCGGACGTCGCCGATGAGCTATCGGCGATCGGGATGGCGAGTCTCGAGGGCGGTGGCGATCTGGGTGACGCCTTTGCGAGTATGGCCGAGGTGCAGCGCTTGCTGCAGCGGATCGAGGTTCCGGAGCTCGTGGACGGCGCCCCGGAGGCCGCGGCAGAGTACCTGGCACTCGTGTACGCCGCCGCTCGTTTCGGCGCCGCGGGGAAGTCGGTGCTCGCCCCGTCGCGGCAAGCACTGGAACCGATGCTCGATCGCGTGCCAGCCCCGGGTGTGCCTCCCGTCCCACAGAACGCCTGTTACCTCCAGCTCCCGACCCACTGGATTTGGGCCCAGGCAGCCGAGCATGGGCCTCACGAGCCCCTGGACGGCATGTTTGCGGTCGCGTCGTTGCGCGGCGACGTGACGACGGTCGTGGCGGTGCTCGGCATGCGGGCAGAGCGCGGCGGGTTCACGCAGGTGACGGTGCAGGCCGGCGCCGCGGAATTCGAGGCCGCGCGGACGTTGCGACGGACCCCACCTTTCGGTCCGTTGATGGACGCCGGCGCGTCGCGGGGCTTCCGATCCGTCGCCAACCCGGCCGAGCTTCTCACGCTCACGCACCTCGCGCTGCTCGCCGCCGGCGCGTAGGTTCGCCGTTCAAGATGGACCGGAACGACGTCGCCGCCACACTCAAAGAGATTGCCGCTCTGCTCCAGCTCAAGGGGGAGAGCCGCTTCCGGGTGCGCGTGTATCAAACCGCCGCCCGCGTGATCGCGGCGCACCCCGGCGATCTGCGGATCGCGCGCGCACGCGGCACGTTGGCCGAGCTATCCGGTCTCGGTCCCACGACCCTCGAGATCATCGACGAGTTGCTGGATACGGGACGGTGCACCGTGGCGGAGGATCTGCGTGACCAGGTGCCGCCCGGCCTCGCGGAGATGCTGCAGATCCCCGGTTTGGGGGTCACCAGGGTGCGACAGATTCACGAGAGCCTCCACGTGGACGAGCTCGCCGATCTGGGCGAGGCGGCGCGGGACGGCCGTCTCGCGCGGCTGCCGCGGTTCGGGCCCAGGACCGCCGAGCGCATTCTCCGTGGGATCGCGTTCCTGCAGCAGCAGGCCGGGGCGTTGCTCGTCCACCACGCGCGCCGGGAAGCGGAGACGCTCGCTGCCGCGCTCCGGACCCTGCCCGACATCGAGCGGGTGGAGATCGCAGGCAGCCTGCGTCGCCGGTGCGAGTTGGTGCGCGATCTCGATCTCGTCATCGTCACCGCGCGGCCCGCGAGCGGGCTCCTCGGAGACGTGCGCCGTCTCCCTGGTGTCACCGAGGCCACCGCTCACGGCCCGGACGCCATCCACGTGCGCATGGACGGGGGAACGTCGGCGGATCTGTATCCCACGCCGCAGACGCGGGCCGGTTTCACCCTGCTCCGCGCGACCGGCACCACGGCGCATCTCGCCCTGTTGGCGGCGCGCGCGGCAGAGCGCGGCGTATCCTGGAACGAGGACGGGCTGCGCGGACCGAGGGGGTTGCTCCCCGCGGAAAGCGAGGAGGCCGTGTTCGGCGCCCTGGCGATGGCCTGGATACCGCCCGAGCTCCGAGAGGGAGGAGAAGAAATCGAGGCCGCCATCGCCGACACCCTGCCCCACCTCGTGGAACGCGGCGATCTGCAGGGCTTTCTCCACTGTCATTCCCACTACTCCGATGGGACCAGTGGAATGGCGGAATGGATCGCGGCGGCCGGGGCCGCCGGGTATCGCTACGTGGGCATCACCGACCATTCCCCTGCCACGGCGTTCGGCGGCGGTCTTGCCGCGGGAGACATCGAGCGCCAGCATCGCGACATCGACGCGGCCAACGCCGCGACCGATCAGTGCCGACTCCTGAAGGGCGTCGAGGCGGACATTCTCGCGAGCGGCACGCTCGACTACTCCCCGACGCTGCGGCGGCGGTTCGACTTCATCATCGCGTCGGTGCACAGCCGGCACGGAATGGACGACGAGGCCATGACCGACCGCGTGCTCAGGGCCATGGACGACCCGACCATGACCATCCTCGGCCACCCCACCGGGAGGCTCCTGCTCTCGCGCGACCCGTTTCCGCTCGATCTCGATCGCGTGTTCGCGCGCGCGGCGGAGCGACGCATCGCGATCGAGATCAACGCGGATCCCCAACGGCTGGATCTCGACTGGCGGGTGCTGCGGCGGGCGGTGGCCGCGGGCGTCCCGATCTCGATCGGCGCCGACGCCCACGGCCCCGCGCAGATGAGCAACATGGACCACGGCATCGGCATCGCGCGCAAGGGATGGCTCCGCGCGGACGACATCCTCAACACCCGACCGCTCGAGGCGTTTCTCGCCTTCGCCCGCGCGAGGCGCGCATGAAGACGCCGAAGGAACGCATTGGGCCAATCATCCGGAAGTTGAAGCGACGCTTCCCGGAAGCACGCTGCTCGCTCGATTACGAGACGCCGTTGCATCTCCTCGTCGCCACGATTCTCTCCGCCCAGTGTACCGACGAGCGGGTCAACATGGTGACGCCGGCGCTGTTCACCCGGTACCGCACGGCGGTGGATTTCGCCGACGCGAACCCGGCCGAGTTGGAAGAGATGATCCGCTCCACGGGGTTCTATCGGAACAAGACGAAGTCGCTGATCGGCATGGGCCGCGCGTTGACGGAACGCTTCGGCGGGGAGGTGCCCCGCACCATGGAGGAGCTGACGAGCGTTCCCGGGGCCGGCCGGAAGACGGCCAACGTCGTGCTCGGGAACGCGTTCGGGATTGCCGACGGGGTGGTGGTCGACACGCACGTCGGCCGCATCAGCCAGCGGTTGGGTCTCACTCGGCACCAGGACGCGACGAAGATCGAGCGCGACTTGATGGCGATCGTCCCGCGTCGCGAGTGGACGCTCTTCCCGCACCTGATGATCCACCACGGCCGCGCCATCTGCCAGGCCCGGAAGCCGCAATGCGAAGTCTGTCCGATCAACGATCTCTGTCCGTTCCCGGGCCGGGACGCACCCCGCCCCAGATCGAAGCTCGGCGCCCGACCGCCGCGTCGTCCTTCGCGGTCGTCGTGAGCGCCGGCGGGCGGCACACCCCGGCGCGCGGTATCGCCGGAGCGTAGCCGGGTCTAAGATTCCCCCCATGTCGTCCCGCCTCGCCGACGCCCGTTCCGCTTATCTCCGTTCCGCCGTGCACCAGCCGGTCGACTGGTATCCGTGGACGGAGGAAGCCTTCGCCCGGGCCCAGCGTGAGCAGCGGCCGATCCTGCTCGATATCGGGGCGGTCTGGTGCCACTGGTGTCACGTGATGGACCGGGAGTCGTATGAGGACCCGGCCCTCGCCGCCCAGCTCAATGACGAGTGGATCTGCATCAAGGTCGACCGGGACGAGCGACCGGACGTGGACGCCCGGTACCAACGGGCCGTGCAGGCAATCACCGGCCAGGGTGGCTGGCCGCTCACCGCGTTTCTCACGCCGGACGGTGCGGTCTTCTACGGCGGCACGTACTTCCCGCCGGACGCGCGCCAGGGACGGCCGGGATTCGCGGCCGTGTTGCGCGAGCTGCGCCGCGCGTTCCGGGAGGACGGAGACAAGGTCAAGCAACAGGCCGCGATCATCCGACAGCACGTGGCGGCGCACGCGCTCGAATCGCAGCCCGGCACCGTCCCGGACGACCTCGTGCGTCGCAGCGTCGAGGGAATGGCGCGGGTGTTCGACTTCGAGCACGGCGGCTTTGGAGGACAACCCAAGTTCCCGCACCCGACGGCGTGCGAGGTGCTGTTGCACCATTGGCGTGACACCGGCGAGACCGGTTCCCGTGAAATGGTGGACCGCACGCTCACCGCGATGGCGCGGGGTGGGGTGTACGATCACGTTGGTGGCGGCTTCCATCGGTATGCCGTGGACGCCCGCTGGATCGTGCCACACTTCGAGAAGATGACGTACGACAACTCCGAGCTGCTGCGCGTGTACGTGCATGCCCTCGCTTCGCTTGGGCCGGCGGACCGGCGGACCGGCGGACCGGCGGACGGGGACGAGGGTGGGACCGGGACGCTGTACCAGCGGACCATCGAGGGCATTACTGACTGGGTGTTGACCACGATGGCGGATCCGCTGGGTGGGTACTACGCCTCGCAGGACGCGGATGTGGGGCTCGCGGACGACGGGGACTACTTCACCTGGACACTCGACGAGGTTCAAGCGGCGGTGGACGATCCCGAGCGGGCGGCGCTCGTCCGGCGCTTCGACGTCGAGCGGCAGGGTGAGATGCCGCACGACCCCACGCGGAACGTCCTCTGGGTGCGCGATTCCCACCGCGACATCGCGACGGCGCTCGCCATTCAGCCGAGCGAGGCGGCCGCGCTGGTCCAGCGCGGGCTGGAGCGGCTGCTCGCCGCGCGCGGACGACGCCCCGTGCCACTGGTCGACACGACGCTGTATGCCGGTTGGAACGCCATGATGGCATCGGCCATGCTGGAAGCGGCCGCCTTACTCGATCGCCGCGATCTCGACGCTCACGCGCTGCGCACCCTCGAGCGGCTCCTGACGGAGGGGGCGGACGGCTCCGGCGGCGTGCGGCACGCCATCGGGAGCGGCGTCGAGGGACTGCTCGACGATCATGTCCATCTCGCGAACGCCTGCGTGACCGCTTTCGAGAGCACGGGTCGTCACACGTGGCTCACGCGGGGGGCTCAGCTGATGAATCACGTCTGGGAACACTATCACGCGGACGACGGCGGTCTCTACGATCGGCGCGCGTCCGACGGCAACGGGCTCCTGCCCGAGCGACTCCGCCCCATCCTCGACGCGCCGACACCGTCACCGAACGGGGTCGCGGCCGTGGTGCTCGCGCGGCTCGCCGCGCATGACTCCGCCAATACCATGTGGGGCGCCCGCCAGGAAGAACTGCTCACCGCGTTCGGCGGGGGACTCGAAGATCTCGGACTGCACGGCGCGGCGCTGCTGCTCGGTGCCGATTGGGCCCACGGACCAACCGCGCACGTGGTCGTCGTGGCCCGCGATGACGAGCCGGGACGGGCGTTGCGCAGGGCGGCGCGCGTGGGGTTCCGGCCGCGCAAGGTCGTCACGTTGCTCGATCCCGACGCGACGACCTCGGCGACCGTCCCCGAGGCCGTCCGCGCCATGCTCGACGGCGCGAACCCGCGCGCCTACGTGTGCGTCGGGCCGGAATGCCGAGCGCCGGTGACGTCGTCGGAGGAACTCCTGGAGGCTTTGAACACACCATGACGGTGGATTTCGCGGTCGCGTGCGACTATGCGCTCATCGACCAGCACGGGAAGCTCTCGGTGCTGGGGATCTTCCAGCACATCTGGGCCGT
>CAYWNR010000002.1:0-32905 GCA_964459705.1 uncultured Gemmatimonadaceae bacterium
CGGCGCGCGAGCGCGGATACCTTTCCGCCCTGCTCGCGTCGGCACCCTCGGCGATTGCGACGGTGGATGGAGCCGGCATCGTCAAGGACATCAATCCCGCGTTCACGCAGCTCTTCGGGTACAGCGTGGAAGAAGCGCTGGGGAGGCAGCTGGACGATCTCGTGGTGCCGCCCGAAGCGATGGCGGAAGCCAAGGTGCTCGAAAGCCGCGCGCTCGGAGGTGCCGGCACGGTCGCCGCGGAGGTGGATCGGCGACGCAAGGACGGGACGACCGTACCGGTGCGGGTGTCGGCTGCCCTCGTGCGCGGGATCAAGGACGTCACGCTCTTCGTGCTGTACGACGATGTCACCGCCACGCGGCGCGCGCAGGTAGCCCTGCGCGAGGCGGAACGCCAGTACCGGGAGATGGTGGAGTCGGCGTCCGATCTGGTGTGGCAGGTGGATCCGGAAGGGCGCTGGGTGTTCCTCAATGCCGCGGCCCGGACCATCTACGGCGCCGATCCGGAGCAGCTAATCGGCCGGCCGTTTGCGGACCAGGTGGAGCCGGAGTACCGAGAGCGCGACGTCGCCCGCATCGGGCACGTGCTGCGGGGCGAGGAGCTGTCGGACTACGAGACGATCCACGTCGACGTGAACGGCGTGCGGCGCCATCTCTCGTTCGCGGCCCGTCCCATGCGTAGCGTGCATGGGAACGTCCTGGGGGCGCATGGTACGGCGCGGGATGTCACGGAGCGCGCCCAGGCACGCGAGGCGCTCGTCGAAGCCCGTGAGGCGGCGGAACGCGTTGCGCAGTTGCGCAGCGCGTTCGTCGCCAATATGAGCCACGAGCTCCGGACGCCGCTGCACGGCATCCTCGGCCTGGTGGATCTCCTCCTCGACAGTGATCTGACGCCCGATCAGCGCCGTTCCGCGGAGCTTGTCCACAACTCCGGCGAGGCCCTGCTCCGCATCATCGATGACATCCTGGATTTCTCGAAGATCGAGGCCGGGCGCCTGGAGCTGGAGGCGATTCCGTTCGACCTCAACGGGCTCGTGGAGTCGACCGCACGGCTCCTTGCCGTGAAGGCCGCGTCCCGCGGGATCGAGGTGCTGGTGGATTCGGCGGCCGACCTCCCGCGCACGGTCGTCGGCGATGCCGGTCGCCTGCGGCAGGTGCTGACGAACCTGATGGGCAACGCGATCAAGTTCACGAACGAGGGCGAGATCGTGATCACGGTTACGCGCGTGGGAGGCACCGAGGCGCTCCCCGAATTGCGCTTCGCGGTCCGCGACACGGGCATCGGCATCCCTCCGGACCGTCTCGAAGCCATCTTCGAGGAGTTCACGCAGGCGGACGTCTCGACGAGCCGGACCTACGGCGGTACCGGTCTCGGGCTGGCCGTGTCACAGCGCCTCGTTGGCATGATGCAGGGGCGACTGGCCGTAAGCAGCGAGCTGGGGAAGGGCAGCGAGTTCAGTTTCGTCGTGCCACTCGCGGTGAAGGAGGTCGAGACTTCAGCCCCGTCCGCCGGACCGCTCCCTACCCTCCCTCCTGGGCGAAACGTGCTCGTCGTCGACGACAGTGCCTCCAATCGCCGCATCGTGCGCGAAATGCTCCGCTTTGCGGGGATGCGCGTGGACGAAGCGGATGGGGCCGCGACCGCGCTCGAGCGCCTACGCGCCGCCGCGGCGGACGGGAAACCGCACGATGTGATGGTGTTCGATGGGCATATGCCGGGGGAGGATGGGTTTGCCCTCGCCGCTAGGGTCCGCGCCGACCCGGTGCTCGCCGATACGCACATGATCTTGCTGACGTCGGCAGCGCAACGTGGCGACGGACAGAAGTGTCGCGATCTGGGCATCGACGGATACCTCACCAAGCCCGTCGCGCGCGTGGAGCTGTTGGAGGCGGTGAGCGCCGTGCTCGGCGGAGTGACGGCGAAACAGCCCGATCCGCTGGTGACCCGGTACTCCATGCAGGAAAATCGCCGCCGGCTCCGTGTGCTGGTGGCGGAGGACAACCTCGTCAATCAGCACGTGGTGGCGGCGCTGCTCAGGCGCCGGGGGCATGACGTCGAGATGGTCGAGAATGGGAGGCTGGCCTTCGAGGCCGTCCGCGACAAGAAGTTCGACGTGGTGTTGATGGACGTGCAGATGCCGGAAATGGATGGCTGGACGGCCACCCGAAAGATCAAGGACTTGCCCGGGCGGGCGGATCTCCCCATCGTGGCGGCCACGGCGCATGCCCTTCCCGAGGACCGGGAACGGTGCCTGGCCGTTGGGATGGTTGGTTGCGTGGTGAAGCCGTTCCGGCCGCACGAGCTCTTCGCGGTGCTGGAAGGATGGGGTGGGCCCGCGGAGGCGCCGGAGGAACGCGACGACCAGCCCGTGGTGGACCTCGCCGCCGTGCGCCAGGCAATGCGAGAGGCCGGAGCCGAGGACATCGTGGACGACCTCGTCCGGACCTTCCTGGATGACGCCCCGAACCGCCTCACGGCGATCGACGGCGCGGTGGCGGCCGGCGACGTTCCCGAGGTGGGCAGGGCGGCGCACTCTTACAAGTCCGCCGCGGGCGCCATTGGCGCTCGGCGGCTCGCGGAGGCGTTGCGCGCTCTCGAGATGGCGGGCAAGGAAGGGAACGCGGCGGCCATCACGCCCCTGGTGGCCGACGTCCGGAGCGCTCACGACGCGGTGCTCGCATACCTGACGCCCGAGATGGAGCACGCGAAACATGCTGAGTGAAACGGGTCGCCTGCATTGGCTGGTGACGCTGGTCGAGCACCTCGGTCATCCGGCGAGCACGATGGGGGACGTCAGTGCCGACCTGCCACTCGCGGACGCGTGGGCCGCCATCACCGAGAAGACGGGCGTGGTAGACGACGACCTCGTGCGGGCGGTGGCCGGGCACTTCCGGCTCGGGGTCGCGGACATGACGGACGCACAGGAGCGAGCGCTCAAGCTCCTTCCGGAGGCGGTTGCCAGGCGATACCGCGTGTTCCCCCTGCGCGAGACCGACCGCGACCTGGTCGTGGCGACCGGAGACCCCACGGACTACGAGTTGGAGCAAGTGCTCGGGTTCGCGTCCGGGCGCCGGCCCGTGTTCGAGATCGCCGCGCCGGCCGCGATCATCAAGGCGATTGACGAGCACTACGCGCCCGACCGGATCGTCGAGGGTCTGCTTCAGGCCGTAGACGATACCCAGGTCGAGCGCGTAAACGTCGTGGACGAGCAGGTCGCGAAGGCGGTGGCTGCCACCGAGGCGGGCGCGGCACCGGTTGTGAAGCTGACCAACGTGATCCTCCGGTCGGCGGTCGAGCAGCGGGCCAGCGACATCCATATCGAACCGGGGCGGCATGGGGGCCACGTTCGGCTCCGCGTGGACGGCGTGCTTCGCGAGCACATGCCGCTCCCCATGCCCGCCCTCAATCGCGTCGTCTCACGGATCAAGATCATCGGCGGGTTGGATATTGCGGATCGGCTCCGCCCGCAAGACGGACGCACCCGCATTCGCATCCACGACCGGGTGTATGATTTGCGCATCTCGACCGTGCCGACCCGCGATTCCGAGAAGGCGGTCCTTCGCATTCTCGACCCGGAAGGGTCGCTCGGGCTCGACGACCTGCAACTGCCTCGGGACGAGCTGGCCCGGCTCCGCCGGCTGATCGGCTTCCGTGACGGGATCGTGCTCGTGACTGGGCCGACGGGTTCGGGCAAGACCACGACCCTCTACGCGGCCCTGCGGGAGATCGCCACCGGCGAGGTCAACATCATGACCGTCGAGGACCCCGTCGAGTACGAGCTCGCGAGCATTACGCAGATCCAGGTGGAGACCAAGCGCGGCGTGACCTTCGCCAGCGCGTTGCGCGCCATCCTCCGCCAAGATCCCGATGTCATTCTAGTGGGCGAGATCCGCGATCTGGAGACCGCCGAGATCGCGGTGCAGGCGGCGCTCACCGGGCACCTGGTGCTGGCGACGCTCCACGCGAACGACGCCACGGGCGCCGTCACCCGGCTCGTGGATCTCGGGGTGGACCGCGCCGTCATTGGTGATGCCTTGCGGGGCGCCCTGGCGCAACGGCTGGGGCGCCGTGTGTGTGCGCAATGCTCAGCGCCCGTGTCGCCGGACACGATCTCCGAACACGAAGCGTCGCTTGCCGAGAGCTACGGCGTCGCCCCGGTCGTGCGCGCGGTCGGGTGCCCCCAGTGTGGTGGCACCGGGTACCGTGGCCGCGTGGCGATCATCGAGCTCATCGCCATGACCAAGGAGTTGCGTGGGCTGATCGCAAGCGGCGTCTCCGCGGCCGAGCTTCATCGCGCGGCCGTTGCGGCGGGTATGCGGCCGCTACAGGAAGCCGGCTTGGAGCGTGTACACGCGGGCATGACTACCCTCGAGGAGATCGAGCGGGTGCTGGGCGACGTGGTCGAAACGGCGCCGCTCGCGGGAGACATGCCCCGCGTGCTGCTCGTGGACGACGACGGCGTGATCCGTACCCTGGCGCGCGGGTTGCTCGAGAAGAACGAGTTCCAAGTCGCCGAGGCCCGTGACGGGCTCGCCGCACTGGAGCGCCTCGACGGCGCCGAACGGTTCGACCTCGTCGTCCTCGATTTGGAGATGCCGCGTCTGGACGGCCGGGAGACCCTGCGACGCATTCGCGGGAACGTAGTGACCGCGGCACTCCCGGTGATCGTGTTGACGGGATCCGAGGACGAATCCCTCGAGATCGACTTGATGGAGGCAGGAGCCGACGACTACATCCGGAAGCCGCTGGACCCGGCACGTTTCCTGGCCCGCGTGAGAGGCGCATTGCGGCGGGCCGGCACCGCCTGAAAGGGAGGCCGACGAGCTCATGACCGACCAAGTGATTCCCCCTGACGACGAGTCCGCAGCAAAGGACTACGTCGCCGATATCCTCAAGCAGGACGCCGCCCAGCGAGCGTCCGCTCCCGTCCGCCCAGTTCCGCGCACACAGCTCGGCCGGTGGTTGGTCGTGCTCGCGCCGGTGTTCGTCGCGCTCACTGCCTGGAACGTGATCCGGCTGACCAGGTCGCCGGAGGTGGTAACCCAGGCGGAGGAGGCCGCCGCGACCCGCTTCTCGATCTACCTCGTGGCCCAAGAAATCGAGGCCTATCGGCGGGAGCACGGCGTGCTGCCGCCCTCCCTGGAGGAGATCAACGCGGACATCGAGGGAGTCACGTTCGCGCCGGTGGATACCGGCTACGTGCTGTCGGGGACGGTGGCGGGTGAGACCATCACGTACCGCTCGGGAGCCGACCTGACGCCGTTCTGGACTGCCTATGATGCCCTGCCGCAAGGAGGTGCCCGATGAACCGTCGCGGGTTCACCATGATCGAGTTGCTGGTGGTCCTTACCATCCTCGGTATCCTGGCCAACCTCGCGGTTCCCCTGGTTGGGCAGGCGAAACGCAAAGCACAGGCGGTCCAAGTGCTCGCGGACCTACATGCCGTGACGGTCGCGGCCCACGATCAGTTCGCCGACAACGGCACCTACCCGTCCAATGGGAAGTGGGGTCAAGTCCCCGTCGAGTTCGAGGCGGCGTTGCCGGACGGGTTCCAATTCACACGCGACGGCATCGAATACCGCTGGCGCCGCTTCGGCCTGGCGAACGGGCTTCCCAAGAACAAGAAGCAAACGCAGATCCTCGGCTTGTCGGTGCGCGCGAAGAAGGACAAGCCGCTGATCGCGGCGGTGCAGGGGCTCTATAAGGGCGAGTTAACGAGCATCTCGGCCACGAGCATCACCTTCGTGATTGACTAGCGCCGCTAAGCCGACGCCATACCGTCCCGGCGAGCGCCGCGCGCTGTCAGCTGAGCTGCCGCGCTACCGTCGGTCGTCCCCAATCGATAACTGACCGTTGGTCAGTCCCATGCCGGACCGGAGCGCCATCTACATGACCAGAGGTCAGTTACTGGTCGATGTGGTTGCCGCCTGCGGAACGGCGGTCGAGCGGCTCATCGGCGAAGGACGCCGGGTCCTCGATCGGCTCGAGGTGCGTGAAGACCGTGCTGTCCGGCAGCGCTGAGCGCACATCGCCCTCAATTCGCTCCAAGAGATCATGGCCGCGCTGCACCGACCAGTCGCCCGGGACCAAGACATGGAAGCTGACGAACCGCCGCCGCCCGGCCTGCCGCGTGCGTAACGCGTGGTAGCGGGCGCCATCGGCGCTGTAGCGTTCCAGCACGGAGACGATGGCTCCGCGTGCGTCCCCGGGGAGCGCGGTGTCGAGCAGACCGAGCGCCGAGCCCCTGAGCAGCGAGATCCCCGTCGCGATAATGTGAACGGCCACCGCTATCGCGACGAGCGGGTCGAGGATGCGCCAGCCGGTCAGTCCGGCAAGGCCGACCCCGACGATCACGCCACCCGATGTCCAGACATCCGTCATCAAGTGCTTGGCGTCGGCGTCGAGCACGATGGAGCGATACCGGCGACCCGCTCGCACCAGCATCTGCGCGGTGACGAGATTGATCACCGCCGCGACCGCCGCCACGGCGAGTCCGAGGCCGGCCTGTTCCAGCGGCTGCGGTGAGAGGAGCCGGCGGGCGGCCGCGTAGGCGATGCCGCCGGCGGCGACGAGAATCAGCCCCCCCTCGAAACCGCTCGAGAAATACTCGACCTTCGTGTGTCCGTACGCATGGTCTTCGTCCGCAGGCTGCTCGGCGATCCAGAGTGCGAGCAGGGCAACCCCGGCGGCGAGCAGATTCACGACACTCTCGAGCGCGTCGGACAGCAGGGCCACGGACCCGGTGAGCGCGTAGGCGCCCCCCTTGAGGCCGATCGTGAGCGTGGCGGCCAGGAGGGAAACGAGGGCATACCGTTCGAGCCGCGGAGCGTCCGTCATCGGCGGCGGTACAGCCACTCCGCGGGGATGGGTCCCCATACGCCGTCCCGGAGCACACGCAGCTCGAGCCCGCGGTCGCCACCGCCCTGGAAGTACAGCACCTCGAACGTGTGGAGCCCGGTCGCGAGGGCGATACTACCGCGCCGCTCCAGCATCCCGTGCGGTCCGTCATTGTCGACCACGGTCTCACCGCCGATCTGCAGGACACCGCCGTCATCGGTGGCCAGCGCGAATTCGTACACGCCGTCGGCGGGCGCCAGCAGGTAGCCAGAAAACCGCACGCCGAACTGTTCGGGCCGCTCCTCGCCCGTCAGCTCGACGCCGGTGGCCGCGCCACGTCGGACCGGCGCGAACGACGGTACCTGGCTCGCCCGGCGGAGCCGTGCCTCATGGTAGCTGTAGGTCAGCCCCGGGGCGAGCGTTGCGCGGTCCACCCGCGCGGGCGGCTGGAGCGTGGCTCGCCGGAACCAGGCGCTCCGCACTGGACCCAATCGGGCGTTCGGGAGCACGAGGCGCGCCGTGACGCGGACGCCGCTGTCGCCAAGCCCGACCTGGAATGGGGTCTCATAGAGGCCCGCGGCATGCTCGGAGCCGGCGTCGAGGGCGTACAGGACGCGCGCCCGTGGAATCGGGGAACTGAGCGTCACGGTGACGGAGTCGCCAAGCACGAGCCGGTCCCCCTCGAGACCCGCGACATCGGGGATGCGGTAATTCACCCCCAAGCGATCGAGCTGCTCGAGCTGCGCCGGCAGACGACGCAGGAAGTCGGCGGAGTCCCGGCGCTCAGCCGGCGTCCAGGTGATCTCCGCGAGCGCGAGCATGCGCGGGAACGCCATGTACTCGACCTGCTCCGGAGACGTGATGTACTCCGTCCAGACGTTCGCCTGGGCTCCGAGCACGTGATGGGCTTCCGCGTCGGACAACGCTTCCGGAACGGGTTCGAAGCCATAAACCCGTTCGACCGGAGTGAAGCCACCGATGGCGAGCGGCTCGGTCTCCTGCGGGCCCTGATAGTGATCGAAGTACAATTGGCTCCCCGGCGTCATGATCACATCGTGGCCCTGTTGCGCCGCCTCGATCCCGCCGGCCGTGCCCCGCCAGGACATGACCGTCGCCTCCGGAGCGAGCCCGCCCTCGAGAATTTCGTCCCACCCGATCAGTCGGCGATCGTGCGCGATGAGGAAGGCCTCGATGCGTCTGACGAAGTAGCTTTGCAGCTCCGCCTCGTCGCGCAAGCCCTCACGCTGAATGACCTCCTGCGCAACCGGACTTTCCTTCCAGCGGGTTTTCGGGACCTCGTCGCCTCCGATGTGGATATAGCGCGACGGGAAGAGATCCATGACCTCCGTCAGCACGTCCTCGAGGAAGGCGAAGGTCCGCTCACTCGGGCAGTAGATGTCCTCGGTGACGCCCCACGTGGTCCACACGGCGAACGGACCGGGCGTGCAGGCCAGCTCCGGGTAGGCGGCGAGGGCGGCCACGGCGTGTCCGGGGAGCTCGATCTCGGGGATGACGGTCACGAAGCGTTGCTTCGCGTACGCAACGATCCGCCGGATGTCCGCCTGGGTGTAAAACCCGCCGTAGGGCTCGCCATCGCCTTCATACGGATTGAGCTGCTTGGCACGCACCGTCTCGCGCCGCCATGCCCCAACGGAGGTGAGCCGCGGGTACTTCTTGATCTCGATGCGCCATCCCTGGTCGTCGGTCAGGTGCCAGTGGAACGTGTTGAGCTTGTAGCGGGCGAGCAGGTCGATGTACCGCTCGATGAACGCCACCGGAAACAGGTGGCGGCTGACGTCCAGATGCATCCCACGATACGGGAACCGGGGTGCGTCCTCGATCCGGACGCTGGGCACCCGGCCCGACCCGCCGGGCGGCAGGAGTTGGCGCAGGGTCTGGAGGCCGTAGAAGATCCCCGCCGGGCTTCCTGTGACGGAGAGCACATTAGCGCCGGCCTCGAGGCGGTATCCTTCTGGGTGTATCGTGGCTCCGGAGTCGAGCACCAGCCGGAGCGTTGGCCGCGGACCGGTGCGCCCTGGGGGGAGGGCCGCGTTCGTCCCTTGGGACAAGATGGCGGCCGCCAGGCTACCAAGCCGGCGGAGCCCGGTGTCGGTTGAGTCCGACAAGACCACAACCACCCCGGCGCCCGCCTCGAACGGCGGACCCGGCAGCCATCTTACGGCGACCGGCTGCGGGACCAGAGATGGCAATGCCGGCGGCGTGGAATCGCCGCCGGTCCAGGCGAGGAGGAGCAGTAGGCGGGTCAGCATGGCTAACGGTCCGCTACCGACGCCGGAGCGTCAACCCCTCCCCTCGCGATTTGCCGTAGGGACCATGTCGGGCGTATCGTTTCGGTAGGAGGGCGAATGCGGCTCTATCACCGAACGAACATCGCCGAGGCGGTGGACATCAGCCGGACCGGATTCAAGGACGAACGGTGGTCGTTCGATGCGCGCGATCGGGACGGTGACGATGTGAAGCGAACTGGGGTCTGGCTGACGGATCGACCCCTGAGTGAAGCCGAAGGTCCGCGTGGGGATGCGCAACTCGAGGTCGAGGTCGACCTCGGTGAGGAGACACTCGAGGCATTCGAGTTAGCCGATATATTCTGGGATGTGCGCTTGTTCGTCGTGCCGGCGGAAGTCCTGAATCCGCGAGCGCGGGTGCGCATTCTGGAGGTGGATCCCCGCACGTCGTGGTTTCACGACACGCGGCGGGCCGAAGAGCAAGGCTGAAGGGCGGCGGATCGCCCCAACGATGTTCTGAGTCACGTACCATTTCCGGGTTCTGCGCTATGGGCAACTACCGATTGGTGGTCTCGAATCCTCCGCAGCTCGATGTCAGTTCCGACCGAGCGGCGCCCCTCCTGGGACTGACGCCCGAACAGTTCGAGGCGAAGGTTCGCTACGGCGTGCCGGAGATTTGGTTCGCCCATCCCGACGGCGAACGCGCGGGAGACGTCGCGCGCGCCCTGACGGAAGCCGGATGTCGGGTCGCCTTGTTCGACAGCGGCGATATCACGACCATCCCGGGGCGAAACCGGGTTCGCTCGTTTTCGTTCACGGACCGCGGGCTCACGGCCCACGCCGACACCGGGGATACGGAGGTCGAGTACGACGCGCCCGTCGACGCGGTCTTCTGCCGCCCGCGGGAGAGCTCACCGGATCTCGGGGCGGGTTCCGCACGGCGGAGCAGGTCGAGCTCCTTCTTCTCCCTCAAGGATCGGCTGACCGAAGCGAGTCCGACGAGCGCGGACTTGGGGACGCCGGACAGTGACACCATCCCGTTTTTCGATATCTACGTGCCGGCCGGCGGCAAGGTGCAGCGCTTCACGGTGCAACAGAACGCGGTGAACTTCTCCGGCCTGGGCCGAGTCCAACCGCGCGCCGCGGCCAACATGGAGGCGCTGGTGGGCAGTTGTGAAGATCGGTTTGGCGCGGAACGGGTCGACCGCCGACTGGTGGGGATGCGGCTTCGGCACCGGAGCAGCAAGCGGGCGCCGGGCTCCGAACATCGGCGGGGGTTCTCGTACGCGAGCCCAGGTCTGCTGGCCTTGCTCGCGGCTCTGGACCCGGCGCTCGCCAGTGTCAGCCAGGCGGAGCTCTCCACTCGGCTGGCGTACCTGACGCATCGCCAAACGTCGTAGCGCGCCAGTGTCGCCGGCGTCGCCCGCCGCGGACCTGGTCGTCCTCGTCGACGCTCGGGACCGACCGATCGGCGCGGCGCCCAAGCTCGCGGTCCATCAGACCGGCGAATTACACCGAGCGTTCTCGGTGTTCCTGTTCGACCACGAGTCTCGCCTCCTCCTGCAACAGCGTGCGCGCGGCAAGTACCACAGCGGCGGCCTGTGGACGAACACCTGTTGCGGGCATCCCCGGCCGGACGAGCCGCTGGCTACCGCCGCCAGCCGCCGCCTCCGCGAAGAGATGGGCATCGGCGGCGACCTCCACCAGGCCGGCACATTCCTGTACCGGGCGGTGGTCGGCGACCTGATCGAACACGAAGTCGATCACGTCTTGGTTGGCCGTTTCGCGGGAGAGCCATCGCCGAACCCCCACGAGGTCGGCGCGTGGCGTTGGGTTGCGCGGCCGGCGCTCGAAGCCGAGCTGGCGAGGACCCCCGAGCGTTTCAGCTCCTGGTTTCCCCAGGCGCTCGAGATCGCCTCCACGTTCATCCCGTCGCACTCCCTGTCGCGAGCGCCGTGAACGTAGCTTAGGCGCGACGCCCGAGCGGGCGGATCGGGGGAGAACGCATGAGAGCCGTGGCGGAAATCCAGGTGATTCCCATTGGGGTGGGCGTGTCGGTCCGTCGAGAGGTGCAGCGCGCGCACGAGCTGTTGCGGGCGAGTGGGCTCCGCGCCGAACTCCATGCCTATGGCACCAACGTCGAGGGAGAGCTGGCGGACATTCTCGACGCGGTGCGGCGGGTGCATGAGACGCTGCACGCCGAAGGAACGGTGCGGCTCTCGACCTTCCTGAAACTGGGGACCCGGACGGACAAGGATCCGTCCCTGGCCGCGAAGCTGTTTTGACAAGGGCCGGGTCCTGAGGGTGGGAGGAGCGGGAGACGCGGCAGTGGACCTGTGACCCCACGCGCATCCCGCGGGGCGTCAACTCCCGCTTCTGCCGCCCTCCCTCTCACGTGGAGACTGTCACGCTCGCGCGACCGAGGGAGGCGGGCCAGCGGAACACCACCGCCGTTCCCTGGCGCATCCGCTCGAACCCGCGTCGGCCCGGACACGTGCAGCGCCATGGGGAACGCGTCTCGGTCGGTGAGCGCCGCGAGGAAGGGGAGGTAGACGTCCTCGACGTGCTGCTGGAACACGTGGTCGAAATTCCCCACGGGTTGATGGACGTGGATACCGAGGACGAGGTGCACCGGTTCCAACGTCACGCGGAGCCCTGGTAGTTGGCGATGGCGGACCTATGCGGGAGCCACCTCGGAACGTGGCTGTGGGGTGCCAACACGAGACCCATCGACTTCAGGCTGTCGGGGCGCGGGCCGCGCAGGCGCGAAGATACGCGGCCTGATAGCGTCCCGCCGACTGGCGCCAGCTGTGGTCGAGGCGCATCGCGTGACGCTGGAGCCGATCCCAGGTGGGGCGGTCGTGATACGTGGCGATCGCGCGGCTGATGGCCTGCTCGAATGCGCCGGCGGTGTAGGCGTCGAACAGGAAGCCGGACGACCCATCGGTCACCGTGTCGCTCAGCCCGCCGACCCGGCGGGCGACGGGCAGGGCCCCGTAGCGCTGGGCCCGCATTTGGGTCAACCCGCACGGCTCATACTGGGACGGCATGAGCAGGAGATCGGCGCCCGCGAGGAGGCGGTGCTCCGCGCGTTCGCTGAAATCAAGGGGTACCGCGACGCGATCCGGTGCGCGCTTGGCAAGCGCGACCAGCGCTTGCTCGTAGCGCTTCTCGCCGCGGCCCAGAAAGATGTATTGGGCGTCGGCGTCCAACAGGTGGTCGTCGGCGAGGACGAGGTCCAGCCCTTTCTGCCCCACCATCCGCGCGGTCATGGCCACGAGTGGGGTGCGCGACCGTTGGGGCATGCCGTACCGCCGTTGCTGGGCACGCTTGCAGCGGGATTTTCCCCCCAGAGCATCCGGTCCGAAGGTGGCGGTCGGAAACGGATCGGTGGCCGGATTCCAGAAGTCGTCGTCGATACCGTTCAGGACCCCGAGGAACCGGTCACCCATGGCCGCGTAGTGGTCGTGGAGCCCGAACCCCCCGTCCGGAGTTCGCAGCTCGGCGGCGTGCGTGGGGCTGACCGTGGTCGCAAGATCGCAGAACGCGAGGCCGCCCTTCAGGATGTTCACATGCCCGTACCACTCGAGCAGGCGCCAGTCATAGAAGCTCGCGGGCAGCCCGAGGTCGGCGAGCAGGTCGGGCCGGAAGTGACCCTGGAAGGCGGCATTGTGAACCGTGATGACGGTCCCGAGACGATCGTAGAACGGCTGTCCGGCGAAATGATGCCGCAGGAAGATGACCGAGAACGTCGTGTGCCAATCGTGGACGTGCAGGACCGCGGCATCGGGGGCGATCAACGGGAGCGCGTCGAGCGCCGCGCGGCAGAAGAACGCAAACCGCTGCGGGTTGTCTGCGTAGTCCGTCCCCTCGCCGTAAACCTCGGGTCGGTCGAACCACGTCTCGTGCGCGATGAAGTAGACGTCGGGCGCCGCCTCCGCTCCGGTGTGTCGGTACAGGCGCGCCAGTTCCCGGCGCCACCCGACGGAGACGGTGAAGGGCTCCCCCACGGGTTCCATGTCGGTCCCGCGGGCCCGCACCTGTCGATGTAGGGGGAGAATGACCGAAACCGGCTGGCCGGCGGAGACCTGATACTGGGCGAGCCCGCGAACGGCCTCCGCCAGGCCACCGGTGCGGGCGAAGGGCCAGTACTCCGCCACCAGATGCATGACTCGGCCACGGTCCGGAAGGGAAGGCAGTGGGGCGCGTACGACGGGGGTGGTGCGATGCGGCACGAAAGGACCTTCAGGCGGTGGGAGGATCCCCGTCCGGCGGCTCCCCGCGGATCGCGGGTACGTACGACTCTCGAACGTATTGCTGGACCATGCGCCGCGCGGTGAACTGCGACCCCGCTTCCCGGATGGCGTGCTTCATGTGATCGACCCAACCGGTGGGAATGCCGGCGTCATTGCGCCGGTAGAACAGCGGCACGATTTCGTCTTCAAGCAAGGTATACAGATGCTCCGCGTCGTGCGTGTCCGTACGTTCGTCCGTTGGCCGTGGGATGGCCCACCCGTTCCGGCCGGTCCATGCCTCCGCCCACCACCCGTCGAGCGTGCCGAGCTGGGGCACACCGTTGAGCCCCGCCTTCATACCGCTGGTGCCACAGGCCTCCATGGGCACGCGCGGCAGGTTCAACCACAGGTCCACGCTTTGCACGAGCCGGTGCGCCAGGTGCATCTCGTAGTCTTCGAGGAAGGTGATGCGTCCTTCGAATGAGGGATCTCGCGCGTATCCATACACCCGCTGCAGCAAGTGCTTGGCTGGATCGTCGGCGGGATGGGCCTTGCCGGCGAACACGATCTGGACCGGGTGGCGCGGATCGGTGACCAGACGCCGGAGTCGGTCCGGGTCCCCGAACACCAGATCCGCCCGCTTGTAGGTCGCGAACCGGCGCGCGAAGCCGATGGTGAGCGCGTCGGAGCTGAGCAGCGTGCCCGCCGCCACGAGGTGACCGGGTTCCTTCCATTGTTCGCGCCAGCGCCGCCGGGCCTCGTCGCGGATGAAATCCACCAGGTGCACACGCAACCGCGTATGCGCGCCCCAGAGCTGCGTGTCGTCGAGCGACAGGACGCCGTCCCACAGATTGTCGTCGTCGAGCCGCGCTCCCCAGTCTGCGCCCAGGTGGGACCCGAGCAGATCCATGATCTGGCGCGCCATCCACGTCGCGAGGTGGACGCCGTTCGTCACGTGGCCAATCGGGACGGCCGCACGCTCGCGGTCGGGCCACAGAGCGTGCCAGATGCGGCGCGTCTCTTCGCCATGCAAGGCGGAGACGCCATTCACGGCTCCCGCCAGGCGGATGGCCAGCGGAGTCATGTGGAACAACCCGTGGTCTTCGACGGGATGCCGGCCGAGGCGGTAGACCACGTCCGGGTCCAGGCCCGACGACTGGCAGAAGGCGCGCAGGCAGTGCTCCACCTGGTCTTGCGAGAAACGATCGTGCCCGGCGGGAACCGGGGTATGGGTCGTGAAGATGCTGCGCGCGCGGATGTCGGCGATTGCCGTATCCAGCGCTACGCCCGTGCTGACCTGCTCGCGAAGCCGTTCCAGGAACATGAATCCTGCATGGCCCTCGTTCGCATGCCAGGCGGCGGGGTCGATGCCGAGGTGGCGGAGCACGCGGACGCCCCCGACACCCAACACCCATTCCTGGCGTAACCGCATCTCGGCGCCGCCGGCGTACAGCTTGTGGGTCAGCGCCTGATCTTCCGGACGGTTCCGCTCGAGATTCGTGTCGAGCAGATACAGGGGCACGGATCCCACGTGCATGAGCCACGCGCCGACGTGGACCTCACGGTCGAGGTACGGCACCGTCGCGAGATACGGACTGCCGGCCTCATCGAGCACCGGAAACAGCGGTGCGCGGCTCGGATCCACCGGGTCGTCCACGTCTTCCTGCCACCCGTCGAGCCGGAGCTGCTGGTCGAAGTACCCCTTGGTGTACATCAAGCCCACGCCGACCAACGGCACGCCGAGGTCGGACGCGGTCTTGCAGTGATCGCCCGCGAGAACGCCGAGGCCGCCCGAGTAGATCGGGACGGAGTTGTGCACGGCAAACTCCGCGCAGAAGTACGCAATGGGCCGCGCGTCGTCCGCCGGGAAATGTCGGCGGAACCACGTGCCATCGCGTGTGAGGGCCCTGTCCAGGTCCGCGCGGGCCCGGTCGTAGAGCGCGAGGAACTCGGGGTCCTGGGCGCAGGCGGCCAGCCGCTCCGGCGAGGCCTGCTGGAGGGTCGCGATGGGGTTGTGGCGCAGCCGGCGCCAGAGCACCTCATCGATGTCGCGGAACAGGATGCGGGATTCCCGGCTCCAGCTCCACCACAGGTTCGTCGCGAGTCCCGTGAGGCCGGCCAGGCGGTCGGGCAGCACGGGGAAGTTGCCGGTAGTCATGGTGGCGGAAGCTAGCGGCTCGTCTGCGGGGTGCCAGCCGGGGGTCTGCATGTGAGGTTCACGCCATTCTCAGGATCCCTAAACGGGCTGGTGGGTATCGTTAACTATGAGTCGGTCTGCGGTGGAGCGGAATGCGGCGCCAGGGCGGCTATCGCGTGGTTTCAGCCTGGACGAAGCGGCTCGCCTGTACGGGATGTTCCGTCCCGGGGCACCCGTGACCTGCCCGAGTTGTGGAGGAATCGTGAGCAGCGTGTCCGGGGCATGGATGACCGCTCGCGTCCAGGTGGTCCGTTGCGAAACCTGCGGGCGCGGACTCGTGTTCGATCGACCCGTGCGCGTGCCGCACCCGTAGAATCACCGACGGCGGAATCCGGGCGCGCCCTTGCCCCTCGGCGAGGGCGCGCGTTCTTTTGGGGCGACCAAGCCACCGAGCACATGTCGCTCCTTGCGAGATTACGGACCGTTTTCACCCTCGGTCGAGGGGTGGTGCAGGGCCTCCCGGACGCCCGACCCGGGGACGACCCGCTGGTCCTCTTTGGGACGTGGTACGCCGCGGCGGAGCGTGCCGGGCTCTTCCTGCCGGAAGCCATGACGCTCGCCACCGCCACGCCGGATGGCGCGCCCGCCGCCCGGCTCGTCCTGCTCAAGGGCGTGGACGCGCGGGGCTTTGCGTTCTTCACCAACTACGACAGTCGCAAGGGTCGGGAGCTTGCCGCCAACCCACGGGCGGCATTGGTGTTTCACTGGCCGATCCTCGAGCGTCAGGTGCGGATCGAGGGGAGCGTCGAGCGCCTGAGCCCCGAAGAGTCGACCGGGTATTTCCAAACGCGTCCCCGAGGTGCTCGGATTGGGGCGTGGGCTTCGCGCCAGAGCGACGCGTTGCCGAACCGCGACAAGCTCGAGCGGCGGGTGGAGGAAATGAACGCGCGCTACCCCGGCGATGACGTTCCGCGACCGCCGTTTTGGGGTGGGTATCGGGTGGTGCCGGAGCGGATCGAATTCTGGCAGGGACGCCTCAACCGGCTGCACGACCGACTGCTGTTCGCGCGCCGCGGCGACGGTTGGGAGGCGGTCCGCCTCTATCCGTAGGTTCGGTGGGCGGGCGCCCGCGCGTCAATCTTCGCGAGTCACGTCCGTTGGCTCCGCCGGCGCGTCGCCTTCCGACGGTTCGCTGACCGGTTCCACTTCCGGCTCCGCCGGTCGGCGCTCGAGCGCCATCTCCACGATCGACGCGAGGGCGTCCTCGAAGCGGAGACCGGCCTGCTCCGCCGACTCCATGAACGACACGCCTTCCGTCAGGTCGGGGTTCGGGTTCACCTCGAGGACGAACGGCTGGTCGGTGGGCGTCAGCCGCAGGTCGAGCCGCGCGTAGTCACGACATCCGGTGAGGCGGTACGCGGCGAGCGCCGCCCGCTCGACTCGCTGGAGTGCGCGCTTCGTGATCCGCGCCGGACAGATAGTGAAGACCTGGTGAAACTCCTGCTTGAGCGGATTCCACTTGGCGTCGAAGCTGATGATGTTCGGCTGGTCTGGCGGCAGGTCGGTGAAGTCGAACTCGATGACGGGGAGAATCCGCGGCTCATCGTTGTCCCACACCGCCACGTGTAATTCCCGGCCCTCGATGAACTCCTCCACGAGGATGGGTGCGCCGTAGTCTTCCCACACCAGGGCGATCTGCGCCATCAACGTCGGATGGTCCCTGACGACGGACTCGCGGGTCACGCCCGCGCTCGCGTCTTCCCTGGACGGCTTGACGATCACCGGGTAGTGCAGGCCGTGCCGCCGCGGAATGCGGGGCTCCTGGAGAATGCGGTACGCGGGGGTCGGCACACCGTTGACCCGGAGGAGGTGCTTCGTGAGTCCCTTGCGCCGACACAGCGACAGCGCGAACGGCGGCGAGCCCGTATACGGGATGCCATGCAGGTCGAGCAGGCCCGCGATGTGTGTTTCGTGCTCGGGATCTTCGCGATAGTGTTCCACGAGATTGAAGACGACGTCAGGTGGGTTGCGGCGCAACAGGCGCTCGATCACTCGGACGTCGTCCTTGAGGTTGACGGCGCGCGCCTTGTATCCCGCCCGCCGCAGCCCGCCGACCACCGCGCGATACTCCTCCATGACCGTCGCGACCCGAATGTCGTACTCCGGGACGAACGGGAGCGTTTTCGGATCGATCTTCCGAATCTCTTCGTACTCGTCGTCGTCCACATGATTGAAGAGCACGACGACGGATGTTTGATAATGGGTCATGGGTTGCGGGTTGTGGTGGAATGAATGATGCTACGGTGTCCGAGGAGGTCGCAAGCCGTCATGGGTTTTTCGCCGCAACCGAATGCGTGGCAGTGTGGGCCGTACGCGCTCAAGTATGCGTTGCTGTCGCTCGCGATTCCAAGCGATGAGGCGGCGGTGACACGCGCCTCCGGCGCGACCGAGCAGGGGACGGACGAGCGCGATCTCGATCGTGCGGCACGGCGGTATGGCTGCGTGCTCACGGTCGACCGGTGGCTCACCGAGGAAGACGCGCGCGTCGCCTTGCGTGACCATCTGGCGCGCCGCACGCCTGTGCTCCTGTGCGTCGACCAGTGGAACCATTGGATCGTTGCGGTCGGTGCCGAAGCGGATGTGGTGATCGTGCTCGACAGCCGCAAGGCGGACGTGGTGCAAATCATCGATTGGAAGGCGCTGCTCGGGCGCGTCGCCTACCGCTCGGGCTCCGGCGCCGCTCTCTACGATCTCCATCCGCTCGTGCCGACGCGCGTGCCGCTGGCCCGCGCGGAATTCTCGCGGGCCCGAGCGGAGTTCCTCTGCCGTCCGACCAGCCGCGCGCTGCGACGCTCCTGGGATCGCTACGTGCGTGCCCTCGTACCGTTCGCCCGGCCCCGCGGACCCCAGGCGGAATGGACCATGTTGTTGGGCAACGTCGTGCGCCAGCACACGCCTCGGGTGCTCGCCGACACCATGGAGCAGCGGCGCGCGCCGATGCGCGAGCACCTCACGCACGCGGCGTTCGTCGCCGATACCTACGCGCTCGAGGTCGGTCCGGACCAGACCGAGGCCGCACTTGCGGCCATGCGGCGCCTGGCGGACGCGGTGGTGCTGGCCGCCTGAACCGGACGCTCGCGAAACGCGAGCGGCGTCATGCGAATTCCGGAGCGGCCAATCGGCGCCACGATACCTTTCCAGCAACCCCTGCCCGGCGACCGAGCACGTGACCGCTTCCCTTTCCGATCGACGGCGCGCGATGGTGCGCGCGATATGCGACACCCTGCTTCCGAGCATTCCCCGTGACGTGGATCCGCACGGGTACTACGCGACCGGCGCCCTGGCGGCGGGGACACCCCTGCGCGTCGAGCAGATGATGGAACGGCTCGCGAATCCTCAGGACCGTGCGCGGTTGAAGATGCTGCTGGACGTGCTCGACTCGTCGATCGCAAACGGTATGCAAGGTCACGGGTTTCGCTCGTTCGCCGCCATGTCGCCCGAGGCGCGCGAGGCTGCGCTGCGCGGATGGGCGCATTCCCCGATCGCGCTCAAGCGCGCGGGCTTCCAGGCGCTCAAGCGGCTGTGCCAATTCGCGTATTTCTGCTGGCCGATGGCGGATGGGTCGCACCCCGCCTGGCGCGCCGTCGGCTATCCGGGCCCGCTGCCGCAGCCGGCCGAAGCGGTGGATGCGCTCCCGGCCCTGACGGTGGACGCCGACACGTCCTTCGACTGCGAGGTCGTCGTCGTGGGATCTGGGGCGGGCGGGGGCGTCGTTGCCGGCGTGCTCGCCGAGGCCGGACAGGATGTAATGGTGCTCGAGAAGGGTGGGAATCCCTCGTCGCGGGAGATGACCCAGGTCGAGGGCGACATGTTCACCGACCTGTATCTCGACGGCGGGATGCTGATGACGCACTCGGGATCCATGCCAGTCTTGGCGGGGAGCTGCGTGGGTGGAGGCACCGTCGTCAACTGGACGACCAGCTTCGCGCTCCCACCGAGCATCCGCGCGGACTGGGACCGGCGGTCCGGCCTCCGCCTGTTCGAGACCGAGCGGTTCGCCGAAAGCCTGCAGCGAGTTGACGCGCGCGTGAACGTGGGGACGGCGTGGACCACCCCCGGACGACGAGACGAGTTGCTGGAGCGGGGACTGCGGGCCCACCAGTGGCACGTCGAGTCCATTCCGCGGAACGTCACTGACTGCCGCGAGGGGCTCGAGTGCGGCTACTGCGGCTATGGCTGCCGGCACGGCGCGAAGAACTCCACCGCCCGAACCTATCTGAGGGACGCGACCGGTCGTGGGGCGCGACTCGTCGCCAATTGCGATGTCAAGCGTATTCTCGTGGAGGCTGGGCGAGCGGTGGGCGTGGAAGGGAGCGTGCGCGGGCCCGACGGCCGACGGTTTCGACTCAGCGTGCGCGCGCGCGTGGTGGTCGTGGCGTGCGGCGCGCTCTACACGCCGGTGCTACTGCTGCGGTCGGGTCTCAGGAACCCGCACATCGGGCGCAACCTGCACCTCCATCCCGTGAGCGCGGTCGTCGGGGTGTTCCCAGACCGGGTCGATCCATGGGGTGGGAGCTTGCAGACGCGCTACACGAAGCAGTTCGCGGACATGGACGGCCGGGGGTACGGCGCGCGCTTCGAGACCGGTCCCATCCATTTTGCGCTGCCGGCGAGCGCCTTCGGCTGGGAGAACCCGCGCCAGCTCCGGGATGACGTGGGGAGGCTGGCCCATATCAGTGTCGTCGGCATTCTCCTGCGCGACCGCGACACGGGCCGCGTGGCGGTCACGCGGGACGGACTCCCGCGCATCCGGTATGACGTGTCCGCGTACGATTCGGCGCACGTGCGGCGTGCGATCCGCGCCGGCGCGGAGGTGCTCGCGGCGGCCGGGGCGACCGAGGTGTTATCGCTCCAAACGCCGCCTGCGCGCGCGCGGCCCGGTAGCGGGGGGTGGCTCGATCGTTTCATGGAGCAGGCGGACGCCACGGGCTATCGCCACCTGCGGATGTCGTACATCTCGTTCCATCAGATGGCGACGGCGGCGATGGGCGCCGATCCCAGCCGCGGCGCCGTCGGAGAGACGGGAGAGACGTTCGACGTGCGTGGCCTGTACGTGGCGGATGGGAGCGTGTTCCCCGAGTCCAGCGGCGTGAATCCCATGATCACGATCATGGCGGCGGCGGACCATATTGCGCGGGCGATCGACGAGATGTCGTGACGGCGGGCGTGAGTGCCGGAGTACGGGAGCACGCGCCGGCCCGAGGGGAGCACCGGCTGTGCTGGAGGTCCGCGTGTTTTCTGTGCTACATCGAGATCGACCCCTTCCGGAAATCCGTCGGGTCCAGCCACACGTTTACCAGCACGGGGCGCCCCGCGCGCGCCTCGGCCTGCGCGCGCTCCAACGCCGGTTGCAGTTCCTCCGGTGACGTGACCCGAATCCCGACCCCACCGAGTCCCTCGGCGACGACATCGTAGTCCGATCGTCGCAACGCGGTGCCGACGTCGTCGCCGAGAATCGCCGTCTGGTCGCGCGCGATCTGCGCCCACTGCGCGTCGTTCCCAACGACCGCAATCACAGGAATGCGGTGGCGGACGAACGTATCGAACTCGGCGAGACTGTAGCCGGCGGCGCCGTCGCCGTAGAGGATCCACACTTCCGCGGTCGGGCGTGCGACGTGCGCGCCGAGCGCGAACCCCGCGCCCACGCCCAATGTGCCGAACACGCCCGGATCGAGATGCCGCAGCGGGCCGCGGGGAGCCAGGATGTACGAGGCGGTGGCGGCGAAATCTCCCCCGTCGAGCACGAAGACGCTGTCGTCCGCCGCGGCGGCGTCGATGGCCCGGCAGAGGGCGAGCGGGTTCACGTGCGCACCGCGCTCCGCGCTCCGCGCATCGATCTCGGCCTCGCGCTCCGCGTCGCGCGCGGCGAGCGTGTCGCGCCATGCGGTCCACCGAGTGCTCGGCAGGCCGTGCAAAGAGAGGGCGTGGAGAAAGCATCCGGCGTCACCGGCGGCGAGCACGCTGGGGCGGCGGTTCTGTCGGGCCTCATCGGTGCTGCGGTTCGCGGCGACGACCACCGCGCGTGCGTTGATGTGTCGACCATAGTCGAGCCGAAAGTCACACGGCACACCGGCCAGCACGACGACGTCGGCCTCGCGCAACGCTTGCCGACGCGCGTGCCGCATCAGGAGATCCGCGCGTCGTCCCAACAGGCCGCGCGCCATGCCGGACAAGTACGTCGGAACGCCGAGCTGGCGCACCGCGTCCGCGATGCGGGAGACGCGGGCGGCATCGAGCACCGCCTGGCTGCCCACCAGCAAGACGGGGCGCTCGGCGTCACGGAGCCGAGCCGCAGCCTGGGCCACGGAACGCGGGGACGGCTCCGGTACCGCCGCGGCTGGGAGCGGTGGTGGCTCGAGATACGGGCCCGCGAACATGCGATCCAGGTGACGCCGGAGGTACCACGCCTCGACGCGTCCGCGGAAGGAGTGACGGCCGGGACCGGTGGCACCCCCATACCAGTCCCGCACAACGCTCTCCGCATAGAGCACGTCCACCGGGCACTCCAACACCGTGGGTCCCGGAACCCCGGCACGCGCGGTCACGAGCGCCCGCGTGAGCAGGGGCGCCAGGTCGCGGGCGCGATCGACGCGCGTCATCCACTTCGCGTGCGGGCGGGCGAGCGCGAGCTGGTCGATGTCCTGCAATGCGCCGCGGCCCCGTAGCACGGTCGGTGCGGCGCCGGCGATCACCACGAGCGATGACTGGGCGAGCTGCGCGTTCTTGAGCGCGGTGATGGTGTTCGTGAGACCCGGGCCCGCGGTGACCGCCGCCACTCCCGGCGTCCCGGTGAGTCGGGCCGCCGCATCGGCGGCAAAGACGGCGGTGGCCTCGTGGCGCACGTCGAGCACCGTGAGGCCGTGGGACTTGGCGCCAACCAGCACGGGCGAGATATGGCCCCCGCACAGGGTGAAGAGTGCGCGGATCCCCGAGTCAGCGAGCACGCGGGCGAGCCGCGCGCCGCCGTCGGCCCGCGTCACCCTTGGGTCGCCATCCCCGACGCCTTGCGGCCGGCCCGCGTCACGCGTTCAGGACACGCGTCGGTATCGAGCAGCACGCGCGCCATTCGCACACTCCGATCGACCAACTCCCGGGCGCCGTCATGCAGCTCCTGACTCTCCCGCACGACCTCCACGTTCACTTCCATATCCTCGGCGGTCCACCCTCGACTGTGCCCGATGAAGGGAAACTGCGGAAAGGCGCATCCCAGCTCGCCGAAGAACGTGAGCATCTGGCCCGCCACGGCCTGCACGTTGTCCTGCCCACCCGTGATCACGAACGCGGCGACCTTGTTCCGCAACAGCACCCGGTTCCGGAGGGTGATCTGATTCTGCACGCAATTGAGACGCTCCGCCATCTTGTAATAGAGCGAGCTGGCATTGCCCCACCGAATCGGCGTCGCGACCAGAATCACGTCTCCCCAGAACACGATCCCCTCATATACCGCCTCCATCTGGTCTTCGGGGTCCATCTGGGTGATCGAACAGGGCCAGGTGCACGCGTGTGCGCTCTTGGAGTAGTAGCCCTCGCAATGGCGGAACCGTAGATCGGTGAGCCGGAGCATACGTGTCTCGGCGTCGAGCTTGTCCGCTGCGTGGTCGAGTGCGGTTTGGAGCAGCGCCTCCGAGGTCGAGTAGCGCGGGTTGGCGCGGTCCATGTTCGTGGTGGAGATGCCAAGCACCCGGATCGGACCGAGGACGCGTTCGAGCTTGCGCTCCAGCGGATGCGGGTCGTGTGCCGGCTTGTGTCGCCGGACCACGGGCTGCGCGCTCACCAAGAGCCGACCGTTCTCTTCCTTGAGCGCGTGCTGGGGGACCTGATCCTCTTCGAACCCTGGCTCGCCGTGTCCCTTCACCCGATGGTACTTGTAGTTGTGCCACGGGCAGATGATGAACTCGCCGTCGAGGTGGCCGTTGCCGAGGGGGCCGGCGGCGTGGTTGCATACGCCGGAAACGGCTCCGAATTGCCCGTCCGCGTAGGAGAGCGCAATGGTCAGACGCCCGATCGTGATTTGCCGCAGGGGCTGACGCTTCAACTCCTCGGTTGGGCCAAGGTCGTGCCACTCGTCAGCCGGTTGGGCCATGGTTCGCTCCTTTCGCTGGTGCGGCGGCCCCGGCAGCCCCGGCAGCCCCGGCGGCCCCGGCGGACCCGACGGCCCCGACGGCCCCGACGGACCCGTGGGACTTTACCCGATACTGCCCGCTCCGTGTGTCGCCAGCGCCGCGACGCCGCTCAGGAGGCGATCAACTTCCTCCTCGGAGGTATAGCATGCGCACCCGGCTCGCACGAGCCCATGCGGGTGCAGTCCGAGGCGCTCGATGACGGTGTGCGCGTAGAAGTCGCCGTGCGAGCAGTAGACGCCGGTTTCCGCTAAGTGACGGGCGACGGTCTCACTCGAGGTATCGGCGACGGTGAAGCCGACCGTCGGCGTGCGCGGTCGGTCCGGTGTCGGTCCATACAGGCGCACGCCCGGGATCTCGGCGAGGCCGGTCCAGAGTCGGTGCAGCAACCGTTCTCCGCGCGCGTGCAGCCCATCGTACGTGACGGCCAGCCGCTCGCGCAGCGATGTCGGGCCCTCCGCGAGGGAGGCGAGCCACTCGACGGCCGCTGCCCCCCCGACGATGCCCTCGTGGTTCAGTGTGCCGGTCTCCGCCCGTTCGGGCGGATCGTGGGATGCCGGGATCAGCCTCGGGAAATCGGCGGCGGCCAGCAGATCACGACGGAGCCAGAGCACGCCGACGTGCGGTCCGTAGAACTTGTACGCGGAGCAAACAAACCCGTCGCAGCCGAGGGCGCCCACGTCGGGAAGCGCGTGCGGCGCGAAGTGCACGCCGTCCACGAACGCCAGCGCGCCGACGGTTCGCGCGCGCGCGACGGCTCGCGAGAGATCATTGACCGTCCCGATTGCATTGGACGCGGCGCCAACGGCAACGAGGCGCGTGCGGGATGTGATCTGGTCGCCGAAATGGTCCCAATCCACCTGCCCGGTTTCCGGGATCATGCGCGCGGTGCGGACGACCAGGCCGAAGTCCCGCGCGGCCTCGACCCACGGCGCCACGTTGCCGTGGTGATCCAACTCGGTCACGACGATCTCGTCACCACGCGCCCAGCCGCGCGCGAGCGCCCGCGCTACGTGCATCGTCAGGACCGTCATGTTGGCGCCGAACACGATCTCATCGGCTCGTCCGCCGAGAAAATCGGCGAAGACCTCCCGCGCATGCTCGAGCGCCGCATCCGTCTCGGCGCTGGTGGGATATGCCCAATGGGTGTTGGCGTTGTGGTGGTAGAGGTAATCCACTATCGCGTCGGCCACGGGGCGCGGGACCTGCGTGCCTCCGGGCCCGTCGAAGTACGCAACGGGGTGGCCGTTGTCCTCACGCGTCAGGGCGGGGAATGCCTGGCGGGTGCGGTCGAGCGAAGCGATACGGGTGGCTTGGTGTGGTTTCATGACAGGACCGAATGTGTGTGAGGCTTAGGAGTCTACGCGAGTGTGGTCGGTGAATGAAGGCGGTCAGGCGGTCAGAGATCTTGCCCGAGGGCTTGAAACGCCCATCGTCCCGTAGCGCCTACCCCCCCCATCCGCCTATCCGCCCTTCAGCCCAAGGTGCGGATGATCACCACGATGCTCGACAACCCCGAGATGGCGAGTACGGCGGGCCTCGTGTATCCGCGATCGAGCACGCGCGCGAGCTTCCGGGAAATCGCGTACCCGAGCAGGACGCCGGGGACGAGCGCCGCCGCCGCTCGGAGCCCCGGCCAGCCGAAATGCCCGGTGAGGTGCAGGCCAATGAGGGAAAGCGTCACGCCCACCAGGAAATACGCGGCGAGCGTTCCCCGCAGCTGGGGGCCCGGCTCGCGTTGATAGAGCAGTGCCATGGGCGGCCCCCCGGTGGAGACGACGGTGCCGAGGATGCCGGACAACAAGCCCGCGACAATGAGGGTCCTCGGTGCCGGGGAGACGTGCAGGCCGGATGCGCTGAGAAGGACGGCCACCAGCACCAGGACGCCAGACCACAGCGACAGCGCGTTCGTGGTCGTCACCGCCAGGAGGACCGCCGCGCAGCCGATACCCAACACGCGTCCACTCAAAGCCCACGCCAAGTGGCGCCGGTTGATGCCGCGACGGTGGAGATGCGTGAGCAGGAGCGTCAGGACGGTCGAGGACGCGAGTATCGGGCCGGGAACGAGCGATGGCGCGATCAGGAGCAGCAGCGGGACGGCGAACAAACCGAACCCGAACCCGACGGCGCCCTGTACCGCGGCTCCGACGGCGACGATCGCGCTCGCGGCGATGAAGACTGCGACGCTCACTGCGGGGACGATGGGAGAGTGATGGGAGGCATCGGGTGGCGCGGAATGTTGCCGGTCATGGGGGGGCAGGCAAGCCCTGAACACGCGAAAACGGCCCAGCACAGGGCCGGGCCGTTTTCGCTATGTGGTGCTCGTCGGGCCGCTCAGCCGCGCCGACGGATCGGACGCGAGGGCGGCCGGGACGGCGCCCTACGCGGCGGCGAGACGCGGGCCGGCGGGCGCGACGGAGCGGCACGCGGCGGCGACACGCGAGCCGGTGGGCGCGACGGAGCGCTCCGGGTTGCCGGCGGCGTGCTGCGCGTTGGAGCGCGCGTCCTCGACGGTGGCGACGCGCTCCGCGTTGGCGTTCGCCGCTGGAGCGCGCCCGACGACGGGTACGTGGTGTGACCGGAGCCCACGGTGCCCGAGGACGTGCGCGCGCCGCGCGCTGGAGCTTGGTCGACCGACCGCGGCGTGATCGTACGCAGCCCATTGGGCGTGCGCGCCTGGCTGGTCGTCGTGGTCCTCCGTCCGGTCACGTTGAGCGACTCGGTCGAGCGCCGGAGGACCTCGTTCGTCGACTCAGGCAGCCGGGCCGGTGTCACCGTGCGACGACCGCTGGTCGCGGCGCCGGCGGTCCGGTTGGGTGTGCTCGGAGCGGTGGCCCTCGACGCCGGCCGGCGCCCGGAGATCGGCGGGAGCACCGCCGATCCATCCGACGCGGTCCCGTAGGGACGTCGGGCCTCGAGCGAGCCGGGGGCGCGCTGTGCGGGCCGAGCCGCCGTGGTGCCGATCGTGCGGCGCGCCGAGCTTGCTGGACCCGCCGAGGACGTGGAAGCGTATCCGCTCGAGCCCACGGTCCGCCGACGCGCCTCTACGCTGCGCGGCTGCAGACCATAGCGATCGTCATACGACTTGAACGCGTAGGACGAGCCCCCCGGCGCGAACACATGCCGCATGCGTGACGATCCGCCGGGCACGTAGTACTGCGGTGGGTAGTAGGCCACCGGGTAGTAGCCGATCGGATAGTAGGGATAGCCGGAGTACCCAGGATACGGCCGGTACCAGGCATCGTACCCGCAGTACCAGTAGTCCCAGCACGAGGACCAATAGAACGGGTCGTACCAGGGATCGTACCACCCGAAGCCGATGCTGAAGCCGACCCCACGCGACCAGGAATGACCTCGGTAGCCGGTGTCGTAGAACGAGAGGTGCACGGTCTGGTCGTAATCGCCACCTGCCGCGATGTAGTTTCCGGCGATCTCGTAGCGCGCGACGTCGTAGTCGAACCACCCACCGCCGGTGATCTGCTGCACCACGGCCAGCAGGTCGGCTTCGGGGTCGTTGCCAACGCCGAACGCCGCGGCCCGGTAGTCCCAGTGCCGATTGAGCGCCAAGTTGTCGAACCGGAGCGGATCGCGGGACACGGCCGCCAGCACCACGCCAGGACCGCTGCCGTCGTACACGGTGAAGGCCTCGCGGTCGCCGCGGCTACGAATCTCGTAATCGCGGCCGGCGCGGACGAACGCGTCGTCGTCTGGATCGACGGGGAACAGGACCCGGACTCGACCCGACGGCTCGGCGTGCAGAATCAGGACGTACCCGTCTATGTTCGTGCGGACGTAGGCTCGAACGCGGTCCATCGGCTCGACGTAGCCCCGTTTGTTGATCCAGACCCGAATGTTGGGGTCCTGGCTCGGCGACTCGACCGGGGCCGGAGCCACGGTGCCGAGGGCGGTGAGGGCGAGAATGACCGGCAACATGTGCGCCTCCCAGCGTGCTAGGTGGGACCGGCCATCGGGCCGGAACCACCTGTCCGGTAGGAACTATCGCGAGATGCGTGCCACGCATCAAGTCATTCTACGGTACTCAGTTACGGCTTTACCAGGGGCGGCGTTCCGTCCTGTTTCGCGGACACTTCGCCCAGGGAGCGGAAACCCATGGGAATGCACACGCACACCCGGCGGTGGACTCTGGACCTCGACGATGAGTTCGGCCACCGGGATATCACCGCCGAGCTTCACGAAGCTACGGAGGAGTCCGGAATCCACACGGGCATGCTGACGGCCCAGCTCGTTGGCTCCACCGGCGGGCTCACCACCATCGAGTACGAGGCCGGAGCCCTCGCCGATCTGCGGCGGGCCCTCGATGCCGTGGCGCCACCGGACGCCGACTACGCCCACAACGCGCGCTGGGGCGACGGTAACGGGTTCTCCCACGTGCGATCCGCATTGCTGCGAACAAGCCTCACGGTGCCGATCGTGGAGGGACAGCTCATGCTCGGCACGTGGCAGCAAGTGGTCGCGATCAACTTCGACAATCGTCGCCGGCGGCGAGAGCTGGTGGTCGTCGCGGTTGGGGAATAGGCCATTGCTCCCGCCGTACCTTCGGCTGTGGGCTCGCGATGCCGAACGGCGGTTTGGCGCGCCCGCGGTGGTACCCGTAGTTTCTCGCTCATGACGATGAGCGATGTCGCCCCACGGTCCGCCGGCACCAAGCGGACGCTGTTGCGTCTCGCGCGGGCGGCGGTCGCGAGCAGGCTCGCGGGTGGACCGCCGCCGGCGTGGGATCGCGACGACGCGGCGCTCGCGGCGCTCGGCGCCGCGTTCGTGACCTTCCGCCGCCGCGGGAACGGTGAGCTTCGTGGCTGTCGGGGTGAGCTCGAGGCGCGCCGGGCGGTGGCGGAGTCGGTCCTGGAGGGAGCACTCGCCGCCGCGTTCCATGACCCGCGGTTCGCACCGGTGACGGCCGCGGAGCTTCCACTGCTGAGCATCGAGATCAGCGTCCTCACGCCGATGGTGCCGGCCGCACCGGAGGACGTGGAGCCCGGCCTGCATGGCGTGCTGATCCGAGATCGCGGCCAGGGCGGGCTGCTGCTCCCGCAGGTGGCGACGGAGTTGGGCTGGAATCGGGAGCAACTGTTGCGGGGGGTGTGTCAGAAGGCGGGACTGCCACCGGACACGTGGCGTCAATCGCCCGACGCGACCCTGTTCGTGTTCGAGGCCGAAGTCTGGGGGGAGGAAGACGGTGACGCCGGGGAGCGGCCGTGAATCGGCTTTGATGAAGCGATCCTCGTGAGCGCGCCCGCGAACGTGGGGTGGCAGACAGTTTCCGAGAAAAACAGTCGGCGTTACGTACGTATACAAAACAAACCCGCCCGACCCCCAGCCGGTCGGGCGGGCACTACGGTTGGGCCGAGGCGTGTGACTGCGGGAGGACCTCCGTGCCCGTTCGGGCGTTCTGCGGAGGCAGGTCACCCTTGATACTCGACCCGAGCGAATGGTAGCCCGGCTGGCGTGAAGTTTTCGGGAATCCAGTCTTAAGGCGCCATCGGACTCCGGAGCCGAGCGATTCCGCCCCTACGCATCGTCGCCGGCCGCCGGTGGGGGCCCCGCGAAGTCGCGACGAAGCGTGGCGAGGTGGTGCAAGCGCCGTTGCACGCGCTGGCCCAGGGAGCCGTCGGGAAAAACGCCGTCCGCACCGGGCAGCCCGGCGGGGAGCCCCGTGAGCAGTTCGAGCCCCTGATCCGCGGAATCGATGGCGTAGACGTGGAATTGGCCGCCGCGCACGGCGTCGACCACGTCCTGCCGCAGCATGAGGTGCTTGACGTTGGTACGGGGGATGATGACGCCCTGCCGGCCGGTCAACCCGCGGATGCCGCAGGTGTCGAAGAATCCCTCGATCTTCTCGTTCACCCCACCGATAGGCTGGATGTCGCCGTGCTGATTGATGGATCCGGTCACGGCGAGATCCTGCCGGAGTGGGGCGTCGGCGACGGCGGAGAGGAGGGCAAAGAACTCCGCGGCGGACGCGCTGTCGCCGTCGATCATGCCGTAGGATTGCTCGAAGACCAGCGTCGCCGACATCGCGAGCGGCTGCTCCATCGCGTAGCGGGCGCCCAACAAGCCGGCGAGAATGAGCACGCCCTTGGAGTGAATCGGCCCGCTCAACTCGACCTCCCGTTCGATGTTGAGCAGTTCGCCTTCGCCGAGGCGAATACGGGCGGTGATCCGGGACGGATGCCCAAACGCGAACGTGCCGTACGACGCGACGGCCAGCCCATTCACCTGGCCGACTCGCGCTCCATCGGTATCAAGCAGCAGGGTGCCGCGTTGGACCGCTTCGAGGTACCGCTCGCGCGGGCGGTCCGCCCGGTGAATCTGCGCCTCGATGGCGTGCTCGATGTCCACCGCCTGCACCGCCGCATGTCCCTCCAGCGTCGCCCAGTAGTCCGCTTCCCGCAGCAGGTCCATGACGATGGCGATCTGGGCCGAGAGCTTGTCGCGATCTTCCACGATGCGGCTCGAGTGTTCCATGACGCGGGCGACGGCCGAATGGTGCAGCGGACGGAGGTGCTCCTGTCGGCACAGCGTCGCGAGAAGCTGCGCATAGCGAAGCGGTTGATCGCCGGTGGCGGGCATGGTCTCGTCGAAGTCCGCCGCGACCTTGAAGTGCTCTATGAAATCGGGGTCCAGCGTGTGCACCAGGTAGTAGAGGTGCGGGTCGCCCATCAGGACGACCTGCAGGTCCAGCGTGGCGGGCTCCGGGTCGAGGGACACCGTCGTCGCGAGGCCCATGGCCTGGCCCAACGGCTCGATGCGGATTTCGCGGTTGCCGAGCGCGCGCTTCAGCGCGTCCCAGGCGTATGGCGCGTGGAGCAGGCGATGCATGTCGAGCAAGAGATAGCCGCCGTTCGCCCGGTGGAGTGCCCCGGCCTTGATCAACGTGTGGTCGGTGACGAGGGCGCCGAGCTGCGCCGTGTGCTCGATGCGGCCGACGAGGTTGTCGTAGGTGGGGTTGTCCTCGTAGACGACCGGCGCGCCGGTCGCGCGGGCATTGTCGACCAAGACGCTCACCTCGTACAGCTTGAGCAGGTCGGCGGGTCCCGTGCGTCCCATCATCTCGCCCAGCGGTCCCGGAAGCTGCTGGTCGCCGCCCGCGAGTGCACGTGCATGCTCGGTGGCGTGCCGCTGAATCTCATCCAGTTGCCGGCCGACATCCGGCTGCTCGCGGTATTTTTCTCGCAGCTCGGCGAGTGGAGCCTCGAGGGCCAAGGCGGCGACCTCGCGGTTCAGCGTGCGAAGGCGTTCCCGCCGCTCCCGACTCCAGCGCGGGATCTGGCGCACGGTCTGCTGGACCTCTTCTTCGAGCCGCTCCACGCTGGCTTGTATCCGATTGCGCTCCGCCTCGGGAAGCTGTGCGACCTGCTCATCGCTCAGGACCTCGTTGTCCCGCACCGGCGCAATGGACAGGCCGCTATCGGAACGCATGAGGGCGAGTCCCTCCTTGCGGGCCATCTCACCGATCTCCTGGAGGCGGTGCTCGGGGCGGTCCTTGAACTCGTCGTCGATGGCCTGGCGGCGGCGCTGGTACTCGTCGGATTCGAATGCGGCGGCGAGCGCCGTGCGGAATTCATCCGATAACCGCTCGATATCGTAGCGCAGCGTCGTCCCCTGCCCGGAAGGGACCCGCAGCAGCCGGGGGCGTCGCGCGTCATCGAAATTGTGGACGTAACAGAGGTCCGGCGGCGCCGGCTTCTGGCCGGCGAGCGAGTCGAGGTACTGACGCAAGAACGACCGCTTGCCGGTGCCCGGAGCGCCGAAGGCAAAGATGTTGAAGCCCTTTCGGCCGATCCCCGTTCCGAATTCGACCGCGGCGGCGGCTCTGGGCTGGCCCACGATGCCGAAGACGTCGGCGAGCTCGTCGGTGGTCTCGAAGCTGGTGAGGTCGTCGCTGTACTGGCGCCGGAGGTCGGCGGGCGGGACCGCGAAGCGATCCATCAAGGTAGTCTCAGGCATGACGCGAACGTTGGGGTAGTGCCCATGAAAGTACCTTGAAAAAGGACTTAGGAGCCGCGTCGCCATTCCCGTTGCCCAAAGCGGCGTTAGGTTTGGGCTGTCCTCGAGGCCTCTTGGAGCTTGGATGCCAGCCGAATACCAGTTCACCGAGGAAGTGAACAAGAGTTTCGATCGCGCGGCCGCGTATGTGGACGCCGATCCGACCCTCCTCGATCAAGTCAAGCGCAATAACAGCCTCTACCATATCTCATTCCCGCTGCGCCGCGACGATGGATCTATCGAGGTCATCGAGGCGTGGCGCGCGGAGCACAGTCACCACCGCACGCCGACGAAGGGTGGGTTTCGCTTCAGCCCCAGCGTGAACGCCGACGAAGTGAAGGCGCTCGCGGCCCTGATGACGTACAAGTGCGCGGTCGTCAACGTCCCGTTTGGCGGGGCGAAGGGTGGCGTTCGCGTCGACACGCGCAAGTACTCGGAAGCGGAGCTCGAACGCATCACGCGCCGCTTCACGTACGAGTTGTGGCGCAAGCATTTCATTGGCCCGGCCATCGACGTCCCGGCACCCGACATGGGAACGGGGCCGCGCGAGATGGCGTGGGTGGCCGACACGTACGCCGCGCTGAGCGGCGCGGAGCTCAACGCCTCGGCCTGCGTGACGGGGAAGCTCGTGACCCAGGGCGGGGTTGCGGGCCGCAACGAAGCGACGGGCCGCGGCGTGATGTATGGCTTGCGCGAGGCGTGTGGCGTTCCCGAAGACATGAAGCGACTGGGATTGACGCCGGGACTCGACGGCAAACGGTTCGTGGTGCAGGGTCTGGGGAACGTGGGGTACCACGCCGCCACGTTTCTGATCGAAAACGGGGCCGTGCTCGTCGGTGTCGGAGAAATCCGTGGCGGCATCGCGAACCCCAAGGGCATCGACCTCGAAGCCCTCATGGTCCACCGCCGGGAGACCGGAACCGTCATCGGGTTCCCCAGCGCGAAGGATCTACCCACATCGCTCGCGGCGCTCGAGTTGGATTGTGACCTGTTGGTGCCGGCCGCCCTCGAAAACCAGATCACGATGGAGAACGCGCCCCACATCAAGGCGAAGGTCATCGGCGAGGGTGCCAACGGCCCGACGACGGACGATGCGGACCAGTTTCTGCGGAAGCGCGGAACGCTGATCGTGCCGGACATCTACCTCAATGCCGGTGGGGTGACGGTGTCCTACTTCGAGTGGTTGAAGAACCTCCAGCACGTGAGCTTTGGACGCATGGAGAAGCGCTTCGATCAGAGCGCCTACCTCCGGCTGCTCCACGCGA
>CAYWNR010000003.1:0-8820 GCA_964459705.1 uncultured Gemmatimonadaceae bacterium
GATGTTCTTGACTACGCCCTTCCGCACCTGGTTGACGGCGAGCTCCTTCATGAGGTGCTCGCGCTTTTCCGCGCGCTCGCTTTCCAGGATCACGCGCCGGGAGACGACAATATTCCGCCGTCGCTTGTTCAGCTTGATGATCTTAAACTCGTAGCTGTGTCCGAGGAGCTCGTCGATGTTGGGGACGCGGCGCAGGGCGATCTGACTCCCGGGCAAGAACGCGTCCACGCCCATCAGGTCCACCACCACGCCGCCCTTGATCTTCTTCACGAGGGTACCGCTGACCGGCGCGTCGTTCTCGTACGCGTGTCGGATCTTCTCCCACACGCGCATAAAATCGGCCTTCTTCTTCGAAAGCACCACGGCCCCGTCTTGATCCTCGAGCCGCTCGAGGAACACTTCGACCTCGTCGCCGGGCTGTAGCTTGTCGGGTTCCTTGAACTCATCGCGCGAGACGGCTCCTTCGGACTTGAACCCGACGTCGAGAATGACGTGGGTGTCCGTAACCCGGAGCACGTGCGACTTGACGATCTCTCCTTCGACGATGCTCTGCAGCGTCCCCTCGTACAGGGCGAGCATCTGCTCGTACTGTTCGGGGGTGTACTGCTCGTCGATGAGGTCGGCGCGAACGAGGATGCTGGAAGGAGTGCCCGTGCGGTTCGACGGGGTGTCGGTGGAAGACTCGGTCATGGGGGAGACGCCTACTTGGGGACTGGGGCTCGCGACGGGAGCCGGTTTCGGGTTTCGCCCCCTCGCGGGTCGAGAGGGTCAAGCTTGGTAGCATAGGCCGGGAATTAGGCTATGTCAAGGTATGGAAAGGCGTTGCGAGCCAGATCGGTGATGGTCCGGACCTGTTCGGACAGCGACATCCGCGTGGTATCCAGCGGGACCGCGTCCGCGGCCTGGCGGAGCGGCGCGATGGATCGGCCGGCGTCGGCGGCATCCCGTGCGACGAGACGCCCCGCTTCCGCCGTGACCGCGTCCGCCGTGATCTCCCGCCCTTCTTGCAGGATGCGGCGCCGGGCGCGTTCTTCCGGGGCGGCCATCAGGTAGACCTTGAGCCCCGCATCGGGGAAGACGACGGTGCCGATGTCTCGCCCGTCCATCACGACCCCCCGCGGATGCAGCGACGCCCCGTCGCGCAGGATCTGGTTGGCCACGGTACGGACCTCGGCCAGGGCCGACACCGCCGAGACATGCGCCGTCACATCCGGTCGACGGACGGCCCCGGAGACATCGACGCCCGCCACCTCCGGGAAGAACCCCTTGTCGCCCAGCACCAGCCGCACGGGAAGCTCCCGCGCCAACGCGGCGACGCGCGATCCTCGATCGAGCGGCACGCCGTGATCCAGGGCCGCGAGCGTGAACGCGCGGTACAGACCGCCACTATCGAGGTGCGCCAAACCCAGGCGCACGGCGACCGCGCGGGCGGTCGACGACTTGCCGGAGCCGGCCGGACCGTCAATCGCGATGACGGCGGTCATGCGGTCACCCGATCGAGGACCTCGAAGAACCCGGGGAAGCTGATACCGGCCGACGTGTGCTCGGACAGGCGGAGGGCGGAGCCCGGCAGGCATCCGAGCACCGCGAACGCCATGGTCAGGCGGTGGTCACGGGCCGTGTCGACGGTGCCCCGGGGAGGGCGGTCGGTGCCCAGCACGTGCAGGTCGTTCCCCGCGACCTCCGACGCGACCCCCAGCACCCGAAGATTGGCGGCGAGCAATGCCAGGCGGTTGCTCTCCTTGACCCGCAGCTCACCCACTTCTCGGAACACGGTCTCCCCCTCCGCCCGACTCGCGAGTATGGCAAGGATCGGAATCTCGTCAATCAGAGACGGAATCTCTTCGGCCGTCACGACGGTCCCCATGAGGCGCGCGGGTCGAGCGATGAGATCCCCCACAGGCTCGCCGGCGATTTCCCGGACCGCCTCACGCGTCACTATCCCCCCCATGCGCGCCACCACGTCGAGATAGCCGGTGCGCGTCGGGTTGAGCCCGACCTCCGCAATGCGGAGTTCTCCGGTCTCGGCCACCAAAGCGGCCGCCACCAGGAAGGCCGCCGAGGATGCGTCGCCCGGGATCGTGAGGTCGAGCGGTGGGCATTCGGCCAACCACCCAGGCGCTTCCTCCAGGGTGACCGTGGCGCCGCGCTGAGCGATCGGAGCGCCAAGCGCGCGGAGCAACCGTTCGGTATGGTCCCGGGAACGGACCGGTTCCCGGACCCTGACGCGCACTCCCGCTCCCAGGCCCGCGAAGAGCAGCGCGCTCTTCACCTGCGCGGTGGCGACGGGCAACGTCCAGTCCAGCGCGCGGAGCGCGCCGCCCCGAATGCGCAGCGGGAGTCCGTCCCCGCGTTCGAGGACGATGCTTGCTCCCATGACCGCGAGCGGTTCCGTCACCCGCGCCATGGGCCGCCGCCGGAGCGACGCGTCGCCCGTCACCCGCACCACGAATCGCTTGGTCGCCAGCAACCCCATGAGGAGTCGGGCCGTGGTGCCGGAATTCCCGCACTGGAGGCTCCCAGCCGGCGGTCGCCACGGTCGACCGCGAACGCGCACCACCGACCCCGATCGCAAGGGGCTGACCGCCACGCCCAAGGCCCGGAGGCACGCGGCCGTACTCCGCGCATCCGCCGACGTGAGGGCTCCCCGAATTACGCTCGCGCCGCGCATGGCGCCGGCGAGCATCAAGACGCGATGGGTTATGCTCTTGTCTCCCGGGGCCCGTACGGTTCCCGAGACTCTCATGGGGACAGGCGACCACGCCAGGACGCGGCATCCTGGAGCCAGGCCTCGAGGCGCCGCCCGTCGCCTTCACGAAGCGCGGCCCGCAGGTCGCCGAGCGCTCCTTCGAAGTCGTCGAGCGCCGCGAGCACCGCGTGGCGGTTGAGCAACAGGACATCGCGCATGGTCTGGATCGGCGTGACGGCCGCCTGGGTGGCCGCCCGCGCCTCGACGCCGTAGGTCACCCCTCGGGGTCCGTCCGTCCGCGAGGCGCGGGCGAGCGCCGAGGCGACGGCGCGCGGAAGGTGATCCGTCCACGCCACCACGCTGTCATGGTCGGCGGCGTCGAGGACGACGGGTTCCGCGTCGAGCACCGTGGCCCAGAAGTCGGCGACTTCCCGCGCGGGTGTGTCTTCCGGACCGGCGGGCGTCACGTACACCAGCGCACCGCGAAACGGAGCGGGTTCCGCGCCGGCAAAGCCGCGTCCCGCGAGCGAGACCATCGGGTGCGACCCGGCGAACCGGTGCGTGAGACCGACGGCGGCGGCTCGCGCGACCACCGCCTGCTTGGCGGGAACGACGTCGGTGCAGACGGCACCCGCGCGAAGGTAGCGCGACGCATCCTCCAGGAGTCGGAGCGTCGCCGTCGGCGGAGCGGCGATCACGACCAGCTCCGCGTGCTCAAGAACGAAGCGGGCCGATGCGGCAATGGTGGAGATCGCGCCCGCCCGCACCGCGGCGACGCCCTCGGCCGGCAGTGGCGAGTACCCCAACACCCGCGGCACGCCGGCGAGCGTGGCCTGCCACGCGAGCGAGCCACCCACTGCCCCAAGCCCCACGACGCCCAGCGTGTCCGGACGCATGTGTCAAGTATATCGCGGCCGCCGTTGGTTGGCGGCTCCTAGGTGGCGAGGAGCGCCCCGGCCACGGCGATCGCGATGGTGATCATCGCGTACACGGTCACGGAGGGACGCCGCGCGCTCGCGGCGATGGCAATCAGGGTGAGGAACGGGCCGGCGATCACCACGCCGATCCCGATGTGCGCCATCCAGTATCCCACGGCAGCCCACCCGCCCCCCCCGAGGTCCAGCATCCCCGCAACGAACACGAGGGAGGCGCCGGCCCACAGGGTTACCCGCAGCAGGATCGCGGCCACGCGCTGCGCGTCACGCACCAGAGAGCCCCCGCATCAGCATCCTGATGGCCACGTAGACCAGCAGGACACCGAACGCCCGCTTCAGCCAGGCGGCCGAAAATCGGCGCACGCCGCGCGCCGCCACGGACGCGCCAACGAGCACGCCGAGCATCGTCGGACCCACGTGGCTCATCACCACGTCGCCGCGAATCAGGTAAACGAGCCCCCCGGAGGCGGCGGTGAGCCCGATCACGTAGACGCTGGTGGCGGCCGCCCGGTAGAAGTCGAGTCCCACGACCAGGTGAAGCAGCGGCGTGAAGACGATGCCGCCGCCCACGCCCAACATGCTCGCGACGACGCCCCCCCCACCGGCTCCCACGTTCGCGAGCGCGGGGTGTGGCGTGCGGGGCGCGTCACCCGACTCCCCATGGCGCGGCCAGATGCGCCACGCGGCCACCAGCAGCAGCACGCCGAACGCGAACTGGAGCGTGGACACCGGCACGATTGGCGCGAGGAGCCCCCCTCCCACGGCACCCAGAACCGCGTACGCCTGCAACCCGACGGCCATGCGGGCGTCCACCGCGCCGCGCGCGAACTGCACGGAGGATCCCGCCACCGAGGTGGCGACGACGCAGAGCAGGCTGGTGCCGACCGCGGACGTGAACGGGAGATCGGTCAGAAACACGAGCGCGGGCACGAGAATCACCCCGCCCCCTACCCCGAGGAGCACGCCGAATCCGCCAGCTCCGGCTCCGAGCGCAAACAACACCAGTGGCATCATAGGTTTGTCCGCAGGGAATCAAGCCACTGGGCCGTCAGGCGCAAGCGTCGCGCGCGTGGCGCGAGGTGCGTGCCCTGATTACACTGTCGCCGAGCGGCGGGAGGGATCATGAAACGGAGCATCGTACTGCTGGTCGTACTCGGGGCGGCGTTGCTGCTGGGCTACCTGATTTGGGGATCGACGAGTCTGGTGCAGACCGAGTGCGAGGTGTGCATCGAGTTTCGCGGTCAACAGCAGTGCCGGCGTGGCTCCGGCCCCACGGAAGAGGATGCCCAGCGGGCGGCGCGCAAGGCGGCCTGTGGGGTGATGGCCGCCGGGATGGACGCGTCGATCGCGTGCGACAACACCCCCGCGAAGATCACGCGCTGTCCGGCCCCATCGGCTCGCTGAGGACTTACTCGCTAGCGGCGGCCGACGCCGATCCCGATCCCGAGCTGGTCCTGCGTCTCCCGGCGGACACCTCCGCCCACGACCTGCTGTTCGACGCGGTAGCTGAGCCGCGCTGAGAACGGCAACCGGCCAAGGGGCGACTGGCCGAAGGCCACGCTGAGGCCGCCCTCCATCCCCCACGCGTGGTCGAACGGGTCCACGGCGGGAACACTGGCCCCGAGCACTCGCCACCCCTCGATGTAGACCCCGACGGTTTGACCCACGAGGTTGGTTCCGCTCCGGAGCCGTAACTCCCACAGCAGCCAGCGCGCGGTTCCACCCCCCTCCACGAAGGCGCGGGCGTGCGGTCCGATCCCGGCCGCCACCCACGGCACCGGCGTCACCCACAGCAGGATCTCGCCGTCAACGATGTCCGTGGAGGATCCCCCACCGGCCGGCGAGGCGGACCCCTGCGCGTACCGGATGTCGAAGCGCATCGGGCCAAACCCGATGACGCCCCCGAGCCCCAAGACCGTACCGCGCAGCGCGACCGACGTGTCCGCGCCGACCGCCGGCCGTTGGAGCCGCACGGTGGCCAAGGACAGTCCCGCCGACCATGACTGGGCGTCACCCGTCCGCGTGACGCTCACCATGAGCACCGCGACCACCGGCAGGACTGCGAGTCTCATTGGCCCTGCTCGATCACTTGCGGAACACCCACCAGTACGGTGATCTGGGCATTGCGCCGCCGTTGGTTGTTCTCCGACGCGACGGCGGCCTGGCGTTCCTGCCACGCCACGCGCAGGCTGTCGTTGACCGCGACGTTGCCGGCAAGCAGCGCGTGCTGGCGGCGTGCCGAGAGGAACCCCACGACGCTCCCGATCGTCACCGCACCGCCGATCACGAATCGCCCGGCGCCCGGCGAGGCATCGGAGGCCACCGCGGACGGCAGAATGGTCACCGCGGCGCCGATCGCCAGCCCACCGAGCAAGGACGCGAGCCCGCCCGGCCCGGTCGAGCGCGTGGGCAGCAGGGTCGGCAGGAGCGGTGCCAACAACGTATCCATCCGGACCACCGTCACGTCGAGCGGAACCCTGAGCACCCGCACCGCCGCCCCGGTCGAGTCCAGCGAGGACACCGCGAGCACGTACCGGCCACTCGACACGGGGATGCCGTCGGTGGCCTGGCCGTTCCAGGCAATGGCGAGCGAATCGGTGATGGGACCCGCGTACACCCGACGGACGACCGACGCATCCAGCGCCTGCACCTCGACGCGAATCTGGTGGTAGGCGCTGGCGAACACGCTCCCCATCAGGGCCGAGTCACTGGCGCTGAAGCGCGCGCGAGACGGAAGTGCTACCACCGTCACCGGAGTGGCCCGCCGAACGGCATCGAAGACTGTGGTGACTTCCGGCGGAAAGATCAACCGGTCAATGCGGTAGCGCGGATTCAGCCGAACCAACTGCCGGAACACCGACCGCACCGAGTCCGGTCGCTCGAGGAACAAATCCGCGGCGCCCAGGTAAGCCATCGCTTCCGTGCGCAGAACCGTGTCCGGCCGTGCCTCAAGCAGCGTGAGCGCCCGCCGCAAGTAGCCCGCCGCGAGCTCGAAGTCCAGGTCGCGGTACGCGCGCACCCCCGCCGCAACGAGCGAATCCGGTCTTTGGGCATGCAGGGGCTCGGCGAAGCCGATCGCGGCGACGCCGAGTAGCAGGGTAAGTGCGCGGCGGCTCACGGGGAGATGGGTTGCAGCGCGATGTCGGTGATGCGCAGCGTGTCGCTCGCGCCGACCTCGATCTGGCGCTCGTACGGGACGAATCCATCGCGCACGATGCGAATCCGATGGACGCCCGGCGTCACCCGCACGTTCGCCTGGGGCGTATTGCCGATCAGCTCTCCGTCAACGTAGAGCGCACCCCACGGCGTGGAATTCAGGAACAGCGTGGCCGGCACCTCCGCTCGCGCGGTGGGGGGGACGCTCTCCGGCGGGCGCCTGGGCGCAACGGTGGGCTGCCTGCTCGGCGCCGGGCGCTCCGCAGAGGGCCTTGGTGTTGCTGGCGGAGGCGTGCTTGGGCGCGATACCGGGGCCGCGTCCCCGGCGGCCCATTCAGGCTCCGAGCGAGCGGACAGCCGCATCCAGGCCGCGTAGCCGCCCATACCGGCCGCCGCGCACACCAGGACGAGCCCGGCCAGCATCGACAGCCACCTCCGCCGCCGTACCGGCAGCTCACCATCGGACACAACCACGACCTGCTGGGTGGCGCTCGGCCGCGCCGTCGGCGCCAACATGGTTCCGGACGACCGCAGCGCCGCACCACCCATCACCGCCACGAAATCCAGCACCGAGCTGAATCGCTCGGCGGGATCCTCGCGAAGCGCCCGATGAATGGCGGTCTCGACGTGCACCGGGACGTCCGGGCACCGGCTCCGCAAGGGGACACCGCCGGCGGCGCGAGCTGCCCGCACCGCCTGGACCGTATCCCCGGACCACGGCGCCTCGCCGACGAGACAGGTGTGGGCGATGACCGCCAGCGAATACTGATCCGCTCCCGGTCCCATGAGCTTTCGCTCCAGAAGCTCCGGAGCCGCGAAGGAGAGATCGAGCAGCGACTCCCATCCGAGCCCGGGCTCGGACGCGCGATAGATGGCCGCCATCATGCCGGGATCGGAGATCCGCACCCAGCCCTCGGCATCCAGGAGAATCGTCCGCCGGGCGACGCCGCCGTGGACGACGGCGTTGCGATGCAGGTATTCGAGGCCACTCGCAACCTGCTCCAGCAACTCGAGCGTCTTGGCAAGCGACAGGGGACCACTCTCCTCGAGCACGCGGTGCAGCGTCCGGCTCTTGATCGGATCGGACGAATACCACAGCAGGGAATGCGTCATCCCGTGCTTGCGAACCGACAACAAGTGCGGGTGATGGAATTGGCTCGCCAGCGTTCCGGTCTGCGCAAAACGGTGGAGCATCGGGCCCTCGACCGGCCCCTGCCGCTCGACCAAGCGTAGGCTGACGAGCTGATCGTCCTCGAGGTCGCGCGCGAGATAGACGGTTGAAGCCCGCTCACGACGGACCAGCACCTGGAGCTCGAACCGATCGGCCAACTCCCGCTGCAGAGTCTCGAACACCTCGTCGGCAACCGGGGTCTCGGTGGCCACACTCTTGGTCCCGAGCAGCGTATAGCCGCACAACTCGCACCGATTGGTATCCGGGGCGATCTCGGCAACGGAGCAACGAGGACAGATCATCGACTAGAAGCTATCACTTTCCGGGCCGCCAGGCCGCATGGCTCGCGCCCTACTGGGTAGTGATGGTTGGACTATCCCCGGTGCGGCTTGCCCCATCCGTCGCGGTGACAACATGCTGGACCCCCACCCCCGGATCGGTGGTGAACGTCACAGTTGCGACGCCCGAGGCATTGGTGGTGCTGGTTGGTGCCGAAAACACCCCGCCGTTCGTACTGCTCCAAGTAACTATCACCCCGCTCGTTGGGACCGCGTTTCCAAACGCGTCCGTCAACTGCGCGGTGATAGTCACGTCGGCTCCGGCGGCGGGCGTCGCGGTACTTACCGTCACGACGTACTTCGTCGCCGGACCGAACGCGTCCACCGTATGCCCTGTGGAGCTCGACGCACTCGTCAGGAAGTTCCCATCGCCCGCATACGTCGCCGTCAGGTTTGGCGTCCCCGTCGTCGTGAACGTCAGGTTGCAGCTCCCCGCGCTCGCCGCCGCCACACACGTCGTCCCCGCCCCATCACTCACCGTCACGTTCCCCGTCGGCGTTCCCGCCCCCGGCGCCGTCACCGCCACCGCAT
>CAYWNR010000003.1:8920-24448 GCA_964459705.1 uncultured Gemmatimonadaceae bacterium
CCCGCCCCATCACTCACCGTCACGGTCCCCGTCGGCGTTCCCGCCCCCGGCGCCGACACCGCCACGGTGTAGGGCACCGTGACAGACTGGCCCACCACCGACGGATCCGGTGTATCCGTCCCGATGGTCGTGGTCGTCGCCGCCTTGTTGACCACCTGCCCACTCGCCAACGTCCCGCTGCTCGTCCCGAAGTTCCCGTCCGCCGGCGTGTAGTCCACCGTCACCGTGTGCGTTCCCACACTCAGCGCCGTCCCTACCGACGTCGCAACTCCGCTTCCGTTCAGGGTCACCGCCGTGCCCAGGTTCCCCCCGTCCACCTTGAACTGCACCGTCCCGGTCGGCGTCCCACCCCCGCTCGTCACCGTCGCCGTGAACGTCACGCTCTGCCCGAACACCGACGGATTCACCGACGCGCTCACTGCGGTCGTCGTCGTCGCGGCGTTCACCCCATGCGCCGCCTGCCCCGAGGTGCTCGTCAGGAAGTTCCCGTCGCCCGCGTAGGTCGCCGTCAGGTTTCTGGCCACCGCCGTCGTGAACGTGAGGCTGCAGCTGCCCGCGCTCACCGCCGCCACACACGACGTGCCGAGGCCGTCACTCACCGTCACGTTCCCGCTCGGGGTCCCCGCTCCCGGCGCCGTCACCGCCACACCGTAACTCACCGTCACGGCTTCGCCAACCATCGACGGGTCGGGCAGGTCACTATTGATCGTCGTGGTGGTGGCCGCCTTGTTCACGACCTGCCCACCGGCGAGCGTGCCCGTGCTCGCGGCGAAGCTCGCCACGCCCTGGTATTCGGCGGTCACGACGTGGGTCGCGACCGTCGGCGCCGTGGCGGGGGACGTTGCCACGCCACTCCCGTTCAGGGCGACTTGGGCGCCCAGGTTCGTTCCGTCCACCTTGAACTGGACGTTCCCCGTCGCGGTTCCGCTCCCCGGAGCCACGGCCGTGACCGTGGCCGTGAACGTCACGTTCTGCCCGAACACGGACGGCGTCCCCGACGTGGCGACCGCCGTCGTCGTGGCGGCGGCGTTGACCACCTGACCGCCCGACAACGTTCCCGTGCTCGCCCCGAAGCTCGCCCCACCGGCGTAGTCTGCGGTCACCGTGTGCGTGCCCACGGCGGGCGCGGTCACCGGTGACGTCGCCTGCCCACTGCCATTCAACGTCACCAGACCGCCCAGGTTCACGCCGTCCACCTTGAACTGGACGGTGCCAGTGGGCGTCCCGCTGCCCGAGCCCGTGGTGGTGACCGTGGCCGTGAAGGTCACGTTCTGCCCGAACACGGACGGATTCGTCGAGGAGCTGACCGCGGTCGCGGTCGTCGCGGCATCCACCTGGTGCGCCGTCCCGACCGACGCGCTCCCCACGTAGTTCGCGTCTCCCGCGTACGTGGCGGTCAGGGTCTTCGCGCCGCCCGTCGTGAACGTGAGGCTGCACGTCCCCGTCGCCACGGTGCCCGAGCATTGCGCCCCGGCTCCATCGCTCACCGTCACGGTCCCGGTCGGCGTCCCCGTACCGGGCGCCGTCGCGACCACGCTGAAGTTCACGGTCACCGCCTGTCCGGTCACCGAGGGATCCGGATCGTCCAGGGTGGTGGCCGTCGTGGTGGCCGCCCTGTTCACCGTGTGTGGCGCTGGCGCCGACGCGGGACTGGCGAGGTAGTTCGCGTCACCGTTGTACGTGGCGGTGATGTTCTTGGCGCCGGTCTGCATGATCGGCAACGCACAGGAGGCGGCCGGGAGCGTGCCCACGCAGTTGTTCGTGCCATCGGACACGGTCACCGTCCCGGTCGGTACGCCGCCGCCCGGCGATGTGACCGCGACCGCGTACGTCACCGTGACCGGCTCGCCCGTGACGGTCGGATCCGGCAGGTCGGAGGAGATCGCGACCGAAGTGGCCGCCGTGTTCACCGTATGCGCCACGCCCGCGGACACGCTCGTGAGGAAGTTCGCGTCACCGGCGTACGTGGCCGTCAACGTCTTGGCGCCGGCCGTGGTGGACACCAGCCCACACGACCCCGCCGCGACAGTGGCGACACAGGTGTCCGTTCCATCACTAACGGTCACCGAGCCCGTCGGCGTCCCGGCACCGGGCGCGGTGACGCTCAGCGTGAAGGCAACCGGCACCGTCTGTCCGGTCACCGACGGATCGGGCAGGTCGGAGGTAATGCTGATCGTTGTGGCGGCGGCCGTGATGTCGAACGCCGCGCTCTTCGCGCTCAACAGGCCCGAGCCGAAGGCGTTCAACGTGTAGCCCGTTCCGACCCGGTCGAGCAGGACATTCGAGAACGTCGCGATTCCGTTCACGGCGTTGACGCTGGTCGTGCCGGACAGGTTCGCGCCGCCAGGGTTATCCGACAACACGAGCGTGACCTGGTCGGTGGCGCCGGGAACCGTGTTCCCGCCGGCGTCTTGGATGGCCACCTGGATGGCCGGCGTGTTGGGCGCACCCACGACCGCGTTCGACGGCTGCACCGTGAAGGCCAGCTTATTGCCGCTTCCGACCGCCACCGCGAACTCGGCGCTCGTGGCGCCCGTGAGCCCCGTGCTCGCCGCGGTCAGCGTGTACGGTGTCCCGGCCTTGTCGATGCTGAGATCGGAGAAGCTGGCCACGCCGTTCGTGGCGCTGACGGTGACGTTACCGGTGAGCGTGCCGCCCGCCGGGTTCGACCCGATCGCCACCATGATCGAGGCGCTCGACGTCGTGACCGTATTGCCGTTGGCGTCCTGGACCGCCACGAGGATCGGAGGCGCCATGGTCGCCCCGGCCACCACGCTGGTCGGCGGGGAGCGGGTAAACGCGAGCTTGGTGGCGGTCCCGGCACTGGCCGTGGCCGTGAACGTGATCGGGCTGCCGTGAAGCGCGCCGGAAGCCACCGTCAACGTCTGCGGGCCCGCCGTCGGCCCGAGCGTCCACGTGACGGTGGCCTGGCCGTTGGCGCCGGTCGTCACGGAGCCCGACGACACGTTGCCGCTCCCGGCGCCCGGCGTGAAGCTCACGCTCACCCCAGACACCGGATTGCCGAACCGATCCACGACCACGACAGTGGGCGCCGGGCTCGCGGCCCCGCCGACGGCTCCCGTGGGCGCGAGGCTGGTCAGCGCGCGCAGCGTGTCGGCGGTCGCGGCATTCACGGTATGCGCGGCCGTGGCCGACGCGCTCGTCAGGAAGTTGGCGTCGCCGGCGTACGTAGCGGCCAGCGTCTTCGCGCCCGGCGTGGTGAACGTGAGATCGCAGGTGCCCGCGCTGGCCGCGGCGGTGCAGGACGTGCCAGCCCCGTCGCTCACGGTCACGTTGCCACTCGGCGTCCCCGCGCCGGGACTGGTTACCGCGACCGCGTAGGTCACCGTTACGGCCTGCCCAGCAGCCGACGGATCGGGCGTATCGCCAGTCATGGCGGTGGTGGTGGCCGCCTTGTTGACGGTGTGCGCGATGCCGGGGGAGGACGTACTCGCCGCGTAGTCCGCGCTCGCCACGTAGCTCGCCGTAACCGTCTTGGCGCCGGCCGTGGTGGATGTCAGCTGGCACGAGCCCGAGCCCGTCGTCAAGGTGGCGGAACAGGTGTCAACGCCCGAGCCGTCGCTCACCGTGACGCTGCCGGTGGGCGTGCCGGTGCCGGGCGCCACGCTCGCGACGGAGACGCTCACCGCGTACGGCTCCCCGACCACCGTGGCCGTGGTGAGGCTCGAGGTGATGGTGGTGGCCGTGGCGGCTTTGTTCACCGTGTGCGGCGTGCCGGCGGAGGCGCTGGTCAGGAAGCTCGCGTCGCCGGCGTAGGTGGCCGTCACCGCCTTCGCGCCGGCCGTGGTGGACGTCAACTGGCACGACCCGGCCCCGGCCGACAGCGTTACGGGACACGTCGCGCCAGCCCCGTCACTCACGGTCACGCTGCCAGCGGGCGTGCCGGCTCCCGGTACCGTGGCCGCCACGGCCACCGCCACGGTGTAGGGCTCGCCGGTCACCGTGGCGGTCGTGAGATTCGACGTGACGCTCGTGGCGGTGGCCGCCTTGTTTACCATCTGGTCACCGGCCAACGTGCCGCTGCTCGCCGCGAAGTCCGTCGTGCCGGCGTAGTCCGCCGTGACGACGTGCGTGCCGACCGTGAGCGACGTGGTGGCGCCGCTCGACGCCACGCCCCCGGCCAGGGCCACCGGGGCGCCGAGGGGGTTGCCGTCCACCCGGAACTGGACGTTGCCGGTTGGCGTGCCGCCGCCGCTCGTCACGGAGGTCGTGAACGTCACCCCCTGCCCGAAGACCGAGGGATTCGCCGACGAAGTCACCGCGGTCGTCGTGGCCGCCGCGTTCACCTGGTGGGTCACGCCCGCCGACGTACTCGCGAGGAAGTCCGTGGTGGCCACGTAACTCGCCGTCACAGTCTTGGTTCCTGCCGTCACCGATGAGAGCTGACAGCTACCGGAGCCCGCCGTCAGCGCGGCGTTGCAGCTCACTCCCGTTCCATCACTCACCGTCACGTTCCCGGAGGGCGTCCCGCTGCCCGGCCCGACCGCGGCCACGCTCACCGCCACGGTGTACCCCTCGCCAACCCCGGTGGCGACGCTCAGATCCGAGGTGATGGTCGTCGTCGTCGTCGCCGCGTTCACCTGGTGGGCCGCACCGGCCGAGGTGCTCGTGGCGTAGCTCCCGTCTCCGGCGTACGTGGCCGTTAGGGTCTTCGCCCCGGCCGTTGGGAACGAGAGGGTGCAGCTTCCCACGGCCACCGCGGCCGTGCACGACACCCCGGCCCCGCCACTCACCGTCACGTTCCCCGTGGGAGTCCCGGTTCCCGGCGCCGTGGCGGTGACCGCGAAGCTCACCGTCACCACCTGTCCCGTCACCGACGGATCGGGATCGTCCAGGGTGATGGCCGTCGTCGTGACCGCTTTGTTCACCTGGTGGGATTCGACGTCGGAGCTGCCACTGTAGTCGGCGGTCCCCAGGTACGTCGCGGTCAGGGTCTTCGTCCCCGCGGTGGTCGGCACCAGAGTACACGACCCGTCCGTTGGTGACGCGGAGCAAGTGTCGGTGCCGTCCGTGACCGTCACGGCGCCGGTGGGTGTCCCGCCGCCCGCGGTCACCGACACTGTGTAGTTCACGGTGATCGGCTCGCCGGTCACCGAGGGATCGGGGAGATCCGACGTGATCACGGTGGTCGTCGTGGCCGCGTCCACCTGGTGGGCCACCCCGGCGGACGTGCTGGTCAGGAAGTTGGCGTCACCGGCGTAGACCGCCGAGAGCGTCTTCGCGCCCGTCGTGGGAAGCACCAGCGCGCATTGGCCGGCCGCTGCCGTGGCGGTGCACGACGCCCCCGCTCCGTCGCTCACGGTCACGCTGCCGGTAGGCGTCCCGCTCGCCGGGGGGACGGCCGCCACCGCATACGTCACAGTGATCGCCTGACCTGCGCGCGACGGATCGGGCAGGTCGGAGATGATCGTGGTGGTCGTCGGCGCGCCGGTGATATCGAAGGCGTTGCTCTTCGCGCTCACCAAGCCCGACCCGAGCGCATTCAGCGTGTAGCCCGTGCCCATGCGATCGAGGCGCACGTTGGCAAACGTCGCGATCCCGTTCACCGCGGTCGCCAGGGTCGTTCCGAAGAGGTTAGCGCCACCGGGGTTGTCGGCGATGGCCAACGTCACCGCGTCGGTTGCGGTGGTCACCGTGTTCCCGACCGCGTCCTGGATGGCCACCTGGATGGCAGGCGCGTTCGGCGCGCCGACCATGGCGGTCGACGGCTGGACCAGGAACGCGAGCTTGTTTCCGCTCCCGACCTCGATCGCGAAGGGATCGGTGGTGACGCTCGTGAGGCCGGTGCTCGACGCGGTCAGCGTGTAGCCCACACCGGCGTTGTCGATCTTGAGATCCGCGAAGCTGGCGACCCCGCTGACCGCGGACACCGGGGTGGTGCCGGTCAACGTGCCGCTCGCGGGGTTGGCGTCGATCGCGATCCCGATCGAGGCAGTGGACGACGTGACGGTGTTGCCGTGCGCGTCCTGGACCCGCACCTGCACGGGCGGGGCGATTGGCTGCCCGGCCACGGTGTTACTCGGCTGCACGGCGATCGCCAACGCGGTGGGCGTTCCCGGCGTGACGGCGAAGGCCGTGCTCGTCACGCCCGTCAGCGGGGAGCTCGCCGCCACCAGCGTATATCCCGTTCCGGTCTTGTCGACCGTGAGATCGGAGAAGGTCGCGACCCCGGCCACGGCGTTCACCGTGGCGGTGCCTCCGAGCGTGCCTCCACCGGGGTTGGTGCCGATCGCCAGCGTGATCGACGCGGTCGAGCCCGTGACGGTGTTCCCGTTCCCGTCCTGGACGGCGACTGTGACCGCCGCCATCGTGGCTCCGGCCACGACATCCGTCGGTTGCGCCATGAAGCCGAGTTGGGCCGCGGCGCCCGGCGTGACGTCGAAGCCGGTGCTGGTGTCCCCCGTCAGTCCGGTGCTGGACGCGGTCAGCGTATAGCCGGTCCCCGTCCTGTTGATACTGAGCGAGCTGAAGGTGGCGACGCCGCCGACCGCGGCCACCGTCGAGGTCCCGGAGAGTACGCCGCCGCCCGGATTGGTCCCGATGGCCACCGTGACGTCCACGGCGGAGCCGGTCACGGTGTTGTCGTACGCATCGCGAATCGTCAGGACGACCGCCGGACTGATGGCCGCGCCGGCGACCACCGCCGTCGGTTGGGTCGTGAACGTCACGTGGGTTGCGGCGCCCGGCGTGACGCTGAAGCCGCCGCTGGTGGTGCCGACGAGGGCATTGCCCGTGGCGGTGAGGGTATAGCCAGTCCCCGTCTTGTCGATGCTCAGGCCGCTGAACGTGGCGACGCCGTTCACGGCGTTGACGGTCTTGGTCCCGGACAGGGTGCCGCTCCCCGGGTTGGTCCCGATCCCCACCGTGATCGCGGCCGAGGACGAGGTCACCCTGTTGCCGAGGTCGTCCTGCACCTCGACCTGCACCGCCGGGCTCAACGGCTGGCCGGCCACCGCGCTCATGGGTGGCTGTACGATGAATGCGAGCCGGTTGCCGCTTCCCACCTGAATGTCGAACGTCGCGCTGGCCGCTCCCGCGAGGCCGCCGCTCGACGCGGTGAGGGTGTAGCCGGTGCCCGACTTGTCGATGCTCAGATCGCCGAACGACGCGACACCGGCGACGGCGTCGAGCGTCACGGTGCCGGAGAGCACCCCGCCCCCGGGGTTCGTGCCGATGGCCAGGGTGATGCTGGCGGTCGACGAGGTCACCGTATTCCCATTGGCGTCCTGCACCGTCACCGATACGGGTGGAACGATGGTCGCGCCCGCCACCGCGTTCGAGGGCTGCACCGTGAACGCCAGCTTGGCCGCCGCTCCCGGCGTCACGTCAAAGGCGGTGCTCGTGGCGCCCGTCAGTCCCGTCGCCGTCGCCGTCACCGTGTAGCCCGAACCCACCTTGTCGAGGCTGAGATTACTGAACGCGGCCACGCCGCTGACCGCCGCGACCGTCGTGGTCCCCGACAGCGTCCCACCGCTCGGATTGTTGCCGATCCCGATGGTGATCGCGTCCGTGGAGGAGGTAACGACGTTGCCGCTCGCGTCCTGCACCGCCACGCGCACCGGCGGCGAGAAGTTGGATCCCGCCACCGCGGCGGTGGGTGCGTCGAGGAACACGAGCTTCGCGCCGCCCGCAGAGGTCACCTGACTGGCGTAGGGGCTCCCTGAGATCGCCGCACCGTTCACGGTGATGGCCACCATGTCCGTACCGGCCACGGTTGGCGTATAGCTGGCGCCATAGGTGCCGTTCCCGTTGTCCGCGACCGACGGCGTGGCGCTGTTCGCCCCAGTCACCTCCACCGCCACGACGTCACCGCCCGCATCCCGCTGGTTCCCGGCCCCATCGCGCACGGTAATGACGATGGCCGTCGGTGAGCCCGCCGTGCCGCCCGGCACTGACGCCGTGGTCTGTCCGGCATCGGCATCGCCCGGCGTGAGGCCGATCGTGCCTGACCGCACCTCCGTCAGCCCCGTTGCGCCGAACCGCAGCGTGTAGTTCCCGACCGGACCGGCGATGGCCAGGGTCGTGAACGACGCGGCCCCGCCCGAACCCGTGACTGCGGTATCGCCCGACAGGGACGCGCCGGCGGGCCCCGACGCGATGGTGGCGATGACCGGCACGCCGGCCTGGGCCACCGGGTTGCCACTCGGATCCTGCAACTGGACCACCGGCTGCGTCGGGAGCGGTATGCCGCTCTGCGCCGACGGATCCGGGCTGGTGGCCAAGGCCAGCTTTGCTGCCGTGGACGCCGTCACGTCGAACGCACCACTCGTGGCGCCATTCAACCCGGCGGCGCTCGCCTGCAAGCGGTATCCGGTGCCTTGGAGATCGACGCTCAGATTCGAAAAGGTCGCGAGTCCCCGCACGGCGGTCACGGCCGTCGCCCCTGTCAGCGTGGCACCCGAGGTCCCCGTCCCCGGGGCGATCACCACGCTCACCGTGCCGCCGTAGGTCGTGTCGACGAGACCGGACGCCTTCCGGACCTGCACGGTGACCGAAGGCGTGATGACAGAGCCCGCCGTGACCCCAGTCGGTCCCGTCGCGAACGCGAGGTCCGTGGGGGGCAACACCACGCGGAAATCCTCTGTCGCTTGACCCGCGCCGGCGAACGGCACCCAGGCGCTGGCCCTCGACGCCTGATCGACCGCTCGGAGCTGCCAATGGTACCGGCCGCCATCCGCGAGGCCCGTGACCGTCACACTGGCCACGCTCCCGTTCGAGCCCAACACCCCGGCGGCGGTGGCAACATCCGTGAAGGCGGTACCGAACGGCTGCACCTCGACCTCGATCCGCACTTGGTCTCCGGGGTCCGGATCGCTGGCGACGGCCTTGAACACGACGCTGCGTTCGTCGGTCGTCCCTCCGCTCCCAATCGCGGTCGCGCCGTCGCTCTTGAATTGACCGAGGCCGGTCGGCACGTTGGGGATTTGGGCGACGATCACGACGAGGTCTGCCGCGTCTTCCGCGTTGGCGCCAAAGGGCGCCCACGCGCTGGCGCGCCCCGTCTGGTCCTCGGCGCGCACCTGCCAGTGAAAGCTCGTGTTGTCCCCGAGCCCGGACAGCCGGACGCTCGCGGTGGCTCCCGCCGGTTGGACGGCCCCGGTCGCGGTCGGAACGCCAATGAACGCCGTTCCGAGTGGCTGCACTTCGACCGAGATCCCCAGGGAGTCGCCCACGTCCGGGTCAGCGACTTGGGCGCGAACCACGAACGCGGAATCGCCGGTGGTCGCGCCGGTTGCGATCGGCGTTACGCTATCCACGGCGAATTGCCCGAGCGCGGTGGGAGGGGTCGGGGGACGTGGTGGAAGAACCTGGAGCGTGAAGGCGCCCGTCGCTTGCCCAGGCGCCGCACTGGTCACCTCGACGAAGTAGTCCCCGTCGCGTGGATACCGGGCGTAGCGGACGCACACATCGGCCGCCCCGGTCCCACACTGTCCCGATTCCGCGACGGGAGGGGCCGCGGCGACCGTGGCGCTGTCGAGGAGGAGGTATCCTGCAAACGCGCTCGAATGGAAGAGAACCGTCACCGAGTCTCCGGCCGCGCCGGTGAGCCGGAAGAGCTTCGCGAACCGCCCGTCGCGGTGGGGTGCTTCACAGTCGGATTGAGTGAGCGAGTCGGCGACGCTCACTGCCACGGCAAGCGACTGCGGCCGACACGGGTGGATGGCGAACCGCACCGGAATGCGCGTCGTATCACCACCCCCGGCGCTCGGCGCTACGATCACCGTGTCGCGGTAGTCACCGACGAAGAGCCCGGCCGGATCGAAGGTGAGGGTCAGCGTGTCGGGCGTCGTGCCCGACGTCGCGCCGAGCATGGCCCAAGTGGCGCCGCGGGCGCGCGTTGCCGTCCACGCCATTCGGCCGGTCCCTGTGCTCGTGAGCACGACTTTCCGGGTCCGTACCGGGCGGCTTCCCACGGCAGCAGAGTCGGAGATGGCCGTCGGCGCCACGACGAGGCTCCCCGCCACACCGGGACTCACCAGTTCGTCGAGCTGACACGTAGCGAGGACGACGCCGAGCACGAGGGCGAGGAACCCCCGCGCAGCATACTTGATCGAGGTCACAAAGCGTTCTTCCGGAACCATGGGCTCAGGGAACGACAAGCCGCGAGGACCGTGCCGCCGATGCCATATGCAAACCATTATAGGATAACGACTTAACACAGTACGCATCGAGACGTGATGTCGCGTAGCCGCAACATCGCAATCGCTCCAGGTGAGAATCCGACCGGCGGCGGTGCCCAGCGGCCTCCCGGCACCCCATCCGCGCATCAAAGGGCACTCGGCGAACGGGGGGCCATAAGTTGACGTCTGGGCGTCGATGCGCCAAGACCCGGCATGCGATGGCAGGGAACGGGAATGAAGGAACCTTGTAAGGGATCTTTACAATCGTCTTGCACCTCTCATCAGGGGATGGGTATTAGTGCTCATGCCGTCGGGTGCCTCTACGCGGCCCAGCGGTGACCTCTGTCCGCGGCTCAGCGACCTCATCCGCCGAGCGTGTTTGTCCAACCCCGGAGTGAGACATGGCAACGGCGACCAAACCCAAGAAGTCACGACCTACCGATCGAAAACCCACGACCCCGGCGAGCCCAGCGGCCGAGGATCTCAATCCTTTCCATATCGCTCAGCGACAATTCGACGCGGCGGCCCGATACCTTCCCGATCTGGCTCCAGGGCTCGCGCGGTTCCTAAAGCAGCCGGAGCGCCTGATCTCGCTCGAATTCCCGATCGAGCTGGCCGATGGCACGGTCCTCAACTTCACGGGCTATCGCTGCCTCCACTCCACCGTCCGCGGCCCCGGCAAAGGCGGGATTCGCTATCACCAGGGTGTCACCGCAGATGAAGTGCGCGCGCTCGCGTCCTGGATGACGTGGAAATGCGCGGTCGCCGATGTCCCGTTCGGAGGCGCCAAGGGTGGCGTCTGCTTCAACCCGAAGGAGTTCACCACCTCGGACATTCGGAAAGTGACCCGCCGCTTCATCGCGGCCCTGGGCGACAACATCGGACCGCACACCGACATCCCCGCCCCGGACGTGAACACCGATGGCGGGACGATGGCGCGGATCTACGATACCTATGCGATGATGCACCCGGGCATGAACTGCCTGCCGATCGTGACCGGCAAGCCGCTCGATTTGGGCGGCTCGCTGGGCCGGCGGGAAGCCACGGCGCGGGGTTGTCTGTACGCGACGCAGCGCGCGCTCCAGCGCGGCGCGGTCAAAGGGATGTCCAGCCTCAAGAACGCCACGGTCGTGATCCAGGGTTTCGGCAACGCCGGCGCGATCGCCGCCGAGCTGTTCCACGAACAGGGCGCGCGCATCATCGCGGCCAGCGACACGAGGGGTGGCATCGTGCGGACCGAGGGTCTCGATCCCAAGGCCGTGATCGCGCACAAGCAGAAGACCGGATCGGTCGTCGGCTTCCCCGGTTCGAAACCGATCAGCAATGAGGACATCCTCACCCTGAAATGCGATGTCCTGATCCCCGCGGCGCTCGAGAACGTGATTCGATCCGACAATGCGGAAGACATCAACGCCCGGATCATCGCGGAGGCGGCGAACGGCCCCACGACGCCCGAGGCAGATCACATTCTGTTCGCCCGCGGCATCCCGGTGCTGCCGGACATTCTGGCGAACGCCGGCGGCGTCACGGTCAGCTACTTCGAGTGGGTGCAGAACATTGAGAACGAGCAGTGGGACGAAGAGGAAGTCAACGGCAAACTGCTCAAAAAGATGCAACGCGCGACCGACGCGGTGCTCGACACGCAGGAGCAGATCAAAGCGTCGCTCTCGTCCATCGAGAACAAGCGGCGGGCCGCGAAGATGGAAGGCCCGCGGCTCACCCAGGTGGACCTGCGGATGGCCGCGTACATCCTGGCCATCGGTCGCGTGGCCAAGGTGGCGTTTGAGCGAGGCATCTGGCCGTAAGGCCTCGAGCCTGAGCCGAACCAGACGGGGCGGGTCCTCTCGGGCTCGCCCCGTTTGCTTGGCAACGTCGGGGCTCCGCGAGGCCTGTGCGGAGGTTCCCCTAGCGGAGCAGCTTCCGCTCCTTGGCGGCGGCCTCGAGGTCGTCTTGGAATCGAGGGTCCGCAATCCCGATCAGGGCCTCGGCCCGCTCGCGCAGGTTCTTGCCGAACAAGTTGGCGACCCCGTGCTCGGTCACCACGTAGTGCACATCGGCTCGGCTGGTCACCACCCCCGCGCCTTCCTTCAGATACGGAACGATGCGTGACATCAGCCCCTTTTTGGCGCTGCTGGGCACGGCGATGATGGGTCGGCCGCCGCGCGACCGCGCCGCGCCGCGGATGAAATCCACCTGTCCACCGAACCCCGAGTAGATGTAGGCCCCGATCGAGTCGGAGCACACCTGGCCGGTGAGATCGACCTCGATAGCCGAATTGACGGCGACCATGTTGTCGTTCTTGGCCACGACCTCGGGATCGTTGACGTAGCTCACCGGGTGGGCCTCGATGAGCGGATTGTTGTCGAGGAACTCGTAGAGGGTCGCCGACCCCAAGGCGAACGTGATGATCACCTTGCCCTGATGCAGCGACTTCCGCTGGCCGGTGACGACGCCCCGCTCGATGGCGTGCATGGCGCCGTCCGAGATCATCTCGGTGTGCACGCCCAACTCGAGGTTTCCTTCCATGGACTCGTACACGCAATCCGGGATCCCGCCGATTCCCATCTGCACCGTGGCGCCCGGTGTAACGAGTCCGATGACGTTCCGGGCAATCGCCCGTTCGACCTCCGTGGGGGGCGCGGAGTGCAGCTCCGGCAACGGCTCGGTGGCCTCGACGATGGCCTGGACGCGGTTCACGTGCAGAAAGCAATCGCCCAGGACGCGGGGCATGCGCTCGTTGATCTGCACGATCACGCGTTTGGCGGCCTGGCTCGCGGCCACCGAGGCGAGCGTCTCCACACCGAGGCTCATGAACCCGTGTTCGTCGGGAGGCGACACCTGCAGCATGGCCAGGTCGAGCTGGACGATCCCCTCACGGAACAGACGCGGAATCTGATGCAGGAAGATCGGCACGTAGTCCGCGCGGCCGTCGTTCACCGCCTTGCGGTCCGCTGGCCCGACGAACAGCGAGTTGTGGCGGAAATGCCCTTCCATCCCGGGGACCGAGAGCGGATCCTCCCCGATCAGGAGAACGTGGTTCAGTTGCACGTCCCACAAGGAATCGCGCCGTTCGGCGAGGCCCCGCACCAGCGCTTGGGGGATGGCGGCGTTTCCCCCGTAGTACACACGGTCCCCGCTGTTTACCGAGGCCACCGCGTCTTCCACGGACTGGAGCTTGGCCTTGTAGTCGTCCATCCAGCTCATGACCGCTCCTCGGCTTGCAACAGCGACGCGAGCGACCGCGGCTCGGTCCCGAGCGCCCGCGCGAGCCGCGCATGCACGACCTCGCCGCGGAACAGCGACACACCGGCGGCGAGGCCCGGTTCGGTGCGCAAGGCCGCCTCGATGCCGTGGGCCGCCATGGCGCTGACCGGGGCGAGCAGGACGTCGGACAGGGCGCGCGACGCCGTGCGCGCCACGTTCGCGGTCATGTTCGGCACGCAGTAGTGCACGACGTCATGGAGGGTGTACGTCGGATTGTCGAGCGTCGTGGGACGACTGGTCTCGACGCAGCCGCCCTGATCGATGGAAACATCGATGATGACGCTTCCAGCGCGCATTCCTCGCACCATGTCTTCCGTCACCAGGAAGGGCGCCCGCGCGCCCGGGATGAGGATGGCGCCGATGAGCACGTCGGCGATGGCGGTGTATCGTTCGAGTCGGTCCGGCGTCGCCAGTTGTGTCACGATCTGCTGCCCGACCCAGCGCTTGAGGGCGCGGAGTTTCTCGATCCGATCGTCCATGACGATCACGTGCGCTCCGATCGCCTGCGCACGGAGCGCCGCGGCCCGACCGACGGTCCCCGCACCGAGAATCACGACCGTCGGCGGCGCGATGCCCGGTACGGCCCCCAGCAGGATGCCACGCCCGCCCTCGGAATTCTGCAGATAGTGCGCGGCCACGAAGACCGCCATCTCCCCCGCCATTTCGGACATCGGGGTGAGCAACGGGCGGCCCCCGTCTTCGTCCTCGACCAGCTCATAGTCGACCGTGGTGACCCGCAGCCCGCGTAGCCGGTCAACCGTTGCGCGCGGCACCACTGCCAAGTGGTGAAAGCCGCACAACACACTCTCCGCTTTGAGGAGGTCGAGCTCTCCGACGGTCACCACGGCCACGCCGCAGACGAGGTCCGCGCGCTTGAAGGCCTCGTCGCGACTATAGACGATCTTCGCGCCCGCCTCTTCGTATTCGCGGTCGGTGAACAGCGCCCCGTTTCCGGCGCCAGCTTCGACGAGCACCGCGTGACCGAGCCGCGTCAGGTGGCCCACCGCCCATGGCGTCAGCGCAACGCGCCGCTCGTGACGGCCGGTCTCCCGCGGGACGCCAATCAGCATCATGCCCATACACGACCCCTCTACCCGGCGGTCAGGTGCCCGCTGGCGCGACCGCCTCCTGGAAGGCCCGCCCACCCCACCCGAACGCTTCCTCGTTCACGGGCAGGAGGGCGCAATCATTACGGAACGCATCACGCAACACGGTGAGGAAGCTCTCCGCGGGAAAGAGCTCCGTGGCGGCCTGGAACGCGCCCAACGCGACGATGTTCTTCACCCGCGCGGCGCCAAGGTCGACGGCGAGTTGGGTGAAGGGCACGCCCACGACGCGGATCGAGGGATCGAGCACCGCCGGATCGGGAATCACCGTGCTGTCATATAGCACTACGCCACCAGGGCGAACCGTCGGCCCGAACTTCTGGAGACTCTGCGGATTGAACGCCACCAACACGTGGGGGTGCGGCGCGGCGGGGGCCAGCACCTCCTCGCGCGCGACATGGACGTCGGCGTAAGACGTGCCGCCGCGCGATTCCGGCCCGTAGCTCGGGATGTACGTCGAGTCCCATCCCTCGTTGATGGCCGCCTTGCTGGTGAGCGACGCGATGGTCTGCGCCCCGTCGCCGCCGGCGCCCGCGAACTTGATCGCGATGTCCTCTTCCGCGAGATGGGACGGAAACCCCTTTCCCAACCGCGTCACGGGCTCCCGCGGCGCGTTGATCGCGGAGAGCACCGCCTCCGGATCGAAGTCGCGTGGCCCGAGGGTGAACCAGGGTTCGACCTCGACATCCTTCTTCACGCCGAGCGGGAAGTAGGGCAGCATCTGCTCTTTGACCCAGCGCTCGGCGTCCGTGGGCGTCATGTGGAGATGGGTGGGGCATTCCGAGAGGACTTCCACGAATGCCAGCCCCCGGTTTTCCGCCTGGATCCGGACCGCCTTCTTGATGGCCGCCGCCGCCCGGTGTCGCTGCTTGTTGTCGTACAGCGCCACGCGCTCCACGTAGACCGGCCCGTCGAGTTGCGCAACCAGCTCGGCCATGCGCAGCGGTCCGCCCGTCATGCGATCGCGGCCATTCGGTGTCGTGGTCGTCTTCTGCCCCGGCAGCGTGGTCGGGGCC
>CAYWNR010000003.1:24458-26641 GCA_964459705.1 uncultured Gemmatimonadaceae bacterium
CCATGCGGATCGGTTCACCGACCTGGGCGACATCGCGTCCGGCCGGACAGGTAGTGGTGATCTCACCGGGCAGCGTGGTCGGGGCCATCTGACCGCCGGTCATGCCGTAGATGGCGTTGTTGACGAAGATGAAGGTCATCGGCAGGCCCATCTGGCAGGCCTGCATGATCTCGGCGAGCCCGATCGACGCGAGGTCGCCGTCCCCCTGATAGCTGATGACGAGGCTATCCGGATTGGCCACCTTGTGTCCGATGGCCACCGCCGGCGCGCGCCCGTGCGCGGCCTGCGTATTCCCAACGTCGAAGTAGTAGTACAGGAACACGGCGCAACCGACCGGCGAGATCGCCACGACCTGCTCCTGCACGCCGAGCTCTTCGATCGCGTCGGCCAGGAACTTGTGCACGATTCCGTGCCCACAGCCCGCGCAGTAGTGGGTGGACAGACCTTTCAGGCCCTCGGCATGGGCGTGGCGCTCGAAGCGGGTGTAGAACGCGTTATCCATGGGTCACCTCCGCAAGGCCAGTCACCACGTCCACGACCTCGTTCAGTCCTGGCAGCACGCCGCCGTGGCGGCGCACGTGATGGAAAGGTGGCGGAGCCACCCCCGCGTGACTCAACGCCAGCCGCACCTCGTCCTCGAGCTGACCGGCCCCGGCCTCGACGACGACGATCCCGCGCGCGCGCGCCGCAATCGGCGCGAAGGTCTCGATCGGGAACGGCCACAACGTGATCGGGCGGAACAGTCCGGCGCGCACCCCGTGGGCGCGAAGCTCGTGCACCGCCCCACCCGCCATCCGTGCGGGCGTGTTCGCGGCCACCACGACCCACTCGGCGTCGTCACAGTGCGCGGCGGCCGATCGTTGTTCCTGCTGCATGACCGCGTACTTGGCGTTCAGCCGCTCGTTGTGCTGCTCGAGGTCGGCCTCGACGATGTAAATCGACGTGTTCAGGTTGCCCCGGTGGTCGGCGTCACCGTACACCGCCCAGGCCGGCAAGCCCGGCTCGACGAGGGAATCCGGCAGCCGGACGCGTCCCGTCATCTGTCCGAGGTAGCCGTCCCCGACGATGATGACCGGGGAGCGGTACTTGAAGGCGAGCGTGAAGGCCTCCATGGTGAGATCGAGCATCTCCTGGGGCGTGGATGGCGCCAGCACAATGGCATGGGTGTTCCCATGCCCCAGGCCCCGGCAGACCAGCTTGATGTCTCCCTGTTCCGGTCCGATGTTGCCCAGCCCCGGCCCACCCCGCATCACGTTGATGAACACCGCCGGCAACTCCGCGCCGATCATATACGAGATGCCCTCGAGCATCAGCGAGAAGCCGGGCGATGACGTGAACGTCATGCAGCGGAGTCCCGCGCCACCGCAGCCGTACATCATGTTGACGGTGGCGACCTCGCTCACGGCCTGGACGAAGGTGCCGCCGACCAGCGGCAGCACCTTGGCCATCAACTCGGCACCCTCGGTGGACGGCGTGATCGGATACCCGAAGAAGTGGCGGCAGCCGGCGAGCATCGCGCCCACGGCCGCGGCATGGTTCCCCTTGAGGACCATGGGCTCGACCCGCGGCAACGGCACGCGGCGATCCGGAATGGTCTTCGCCTTGGGCGGCGCGTGCCCGCGCGCTCCAAAAACCGAGTAGGGGTCGCTGACCACGAGGTCCAGGACCTCGAGCTCATCCACGCGGGGCATCAGGCCATACGGCTCGGGGCACGCGTCGAAACACAGCCCGCAGCCATTACACAGCTCTTCGTGCACGATGATCGGCGTCAGCCCACTCTGGGAATTCACCGCTGTCGCGAACTCGATGCAGTGCTTGGGGCAGGCTTCGATGCACCGCCCACAGGCCTTGCAGAGCTGCGGGAAGAGGAACGGCTTCGGGCGGAGCTTCGTCTGGGTGGTTGTCATGTCATCTCCCATCAAGTACCGGCACCGGCCATGGCCGGTGGCTGGGCAGGCGCGCTCGCGACCGCGTGGTCCGCCAGGCGTGCGAGCGTGCGTAGCGCCCGGTCCACGGTCCGGAACGTCAGGATGCCGACTTCTTCGAGGCGGGCGGCCAGGGGATCGTAGGCCGGCCCCGCATCCACGACGGTCACGAACGGTTTGGCATGCGCCTCTCGCAGACGGGCGAGGTGAGCGACGATGCCACTGGCGGAATCCAGTCGTTCCCGATGAGACGGCCCG
>CAYWNR010000004.1:0-25758 GCA_964459705.1 uncultured Gemmatimonadaceae bacterium
CGCGCACTCGATATCGTGCGCCGGTGGGGGAACGAACGCGAGCAATGGGGCCGGCCGGTCGGCAAACACGACGCCGTCGCGCAGAAGATCGGCAACCTCGCTGCGCACACCTTCGCCATGGACGCCCTGGCCGACCTGGCCGTCGGCATGAACGACCGTGGCTACGACATCCGGCTCGAGGCCGCCATCGCCAAGATGTGGAATACCGAACGCGGCTGGGAGTTGATGGACGATACCCTCCAGGTGCGCGGCGGCCGCGGCTACGAGACCGAGTGGTCGTTGGCCGAGCGCGGCGAGGTCCCGGAACCGGTCGAGCGCATGATGCGCGACTTCCGCATCAATATGATCTTCGAGGGATCCAGCGAGATCATGCGGCTGTTCATCGCGCGCGAGGCGGTGGATACCCATCTGAAGGTGGGGGGAGCGCTCACCGACCCGACGGCAAAGACCGGCGCCAAGCTCGCGGCGCTGGTCCGTGCCGCCCTCTACTACGCGTGGTGGTATCCCTCCCGGTGGCTGGGATGGGGCCGGTGGCCCAGGTACGCCGCGTTTGGAACGCTCGCGCGTCACGTCCGCTACGTGAACCGGGGATCACGCCGGCTGGCGCGGGCGCTGTTCTACGCCATCGTCCGGTTCGGCGCGAAGCTCGAACGCAAGCAGGCGGTGTTGGGCCGCCTGGTAGAAATCGGGGCCGAGCTGTTCGCCATGGCGGCGGCCTGCGTCCGGGCTGCTCACCTGCGAGCCTCCCCCCAGGCCGAGGAACGCGCCCATGCGGAGACGGCGGCTGCCCTGGCCGACGTCTTCTGCCACATCGCGCGGCGGCGCATCGAGGCCACGTTCGACCGGTTGTTCGACAACGACGACGATGCGGTGTACCGCACGGCGCAACGCACGCTGGCCGGCGAGTTCCGCTGGCTCGAGACTAAGGACGTCGCCCGGTAGGGGGAGCCGGACGCTCGAAGTAGGCGAGGCCGGCAGGAGGCGGCTTCCACGGGAAGCCGTAGCACGGCGGCAACAGTCGCCAACCCGGCAGCCACGGTCGCCAGCCCGGCATTGGACTTGCCGGATGGAACTCCGCGACGCAGCTTCTACCGCCTCTTCAAGCCAGGGCTCCCATGTCTCGCAGGGTGGTGCCGGCAATTCTCACGAGCGCCGCGGCAGTCGCCGCGGCGCTCGCGTTGAGTTGCACTGAGGATGCCGGCCCCCCCGTTCCCGTGACGGGGGTTTTCGCCGTTGCCCCGCGGTTCGAAAGCTCGGTGGCGGGCATCGTGCCGATCGCGCGCGCGCGGATCCTCATCACGCGCGTGCCATCCGAGGAGATCGCCAAGGATACGGTGATCGACTTGGCGGCGGGCACCGACTCGGTGGACCTGTCGCTTGCCGTCATCCTGCTGGAACCCAACGAGACGTTCCTGCTGCGCCTGGCGCTGATCACGCCGGCCGGGGATACGGCGTTCCGGGCCGGCCCGGTCGAGGTTCAGCCGGTTTCCAGCGGCTCCCCACCGGTCATACCGACCGACCTGGTCTACACCGGGACGGGCGCCGACGCCGCAGGTGTGGTGGTGCGCTCGGCCGACACGACGGTGGTGGCGGGCGACACCGCGATGCTGGTGGCGGAAGCCCTCGACGCCAATGGCGAGCCCATTCCCGGCACGCCCATCGCGTGGCGGGCGAGCGATTCGCTGGTCGTGCGCGTTGTGTCGCGGGACGCCGGACGGATCGTCGGGCTGGTGCGCGGCACCACACAGATCCGGGCCGAGCTGCTCACCGGTCCGGCGGATTCGGCCGCCGTCACCGTGGTGCTGCCGCCCGCGAACATCCTCGCGGATTCCGGTTCCGGGCAGACCGGGTCCGCCGGCGCCCCACTCCCGAATCGGCTCGTCGCGCGGGTGACCGCCAGCGACGGGATCGGCGTACCTGAGCAATGGGTACGGTTCAGCGTTGGGTTGGGCGGCGGGTCCCTGTCACCCGATTCCTTGCGCTCCACCGACTCCGTGCTCACGGATGCCACGGGCCGTGCGGCCGTCACGTTCACCCTCGGCAACGTGGCCGGCGCGCAAACGGTCACCGCCACGACCCCCGAGCTCCCGGGCAAGAGCGCGACGTTCACCGCGACGTCCCTCGCGACCGGCGCCGGGTCGGTAGCGATCGTGGCCGGCGACCTGCAAACGGCGGTGGTGGGCGCGGCCGTGGCTGTGGCGCCAACCGTCCGGGTCACAGATCTCCAGAGCAACCCCGTGGTGGGCGCGACGGTCACCTTCGCGGTGACGGGAGGCGGGGGGGGCGTCACCGGTGCCACGCAGGTCACGGACACCGCCGGCCTCGCGAGTGTCGGCGCCTGGACGCTCGGCCCGGCGGTTGGCCTCAACACGTTGACGGCGACCGTGGACAGCATCACCCCCGCGCAGTTCGTGGCCCTGGCGACCTCTCCGGGCGGCGCGACCGCCATGGTGGCGAGCGCGGGGAACGGCCAGACGGTGCTCGCCAAGACCGCCGTGCCCATCGCACCCGCCGTCCTGGTCACCGACACGTCCGGCGCGCCGGTTGCGGGTGTCACCGTCAACTTCGCCGTGACCGGCGGCGGCGGCAGCGTGTCGGGCGGCGCCACGGTCTCCGACGGTTCCGGCATCGCGACGGTCGGGAGCTGGACGCTCGGCTCCCCCGGCCTCAACACCCTCAACGCGAGTCTGGCCGGCGTGCCCGACGTCGTGTTCTCGGCAACCGGCACCGTGGGATCGCCGGACTCGGTGGTGGTCATCTCGGGGAACGCGCAGTCGGGAGATGCGGACTCGGCCCTTGCCAACCCGCTCGTCGTCGAAGTGCGGGACTCGGTTGGAAATCCGGTCGCGAACATCAACGTGGCATGGGCGACTCTCTTCGGCTCCCTCTCGCCGGTGAGTGGCCCGACCGATTCCGCCGGGCGCGCGCAATCCACGTGGACGCTGGGCGTCAACGCCATCACACAGACGGCAACCGCCACAGTCAGTGGCGTGACGCCGGCCGTGTTCGGCGCCACGGCCGTGTTCCAGAGCCCGACCGTGCTACTCGCCCTCGCCGGCACGGACCGCATCCGGCTGACGGACAGCGCGCAGCTGAACGTGACGCTCACCGCGCCCGCCCCCACGGGCGGCGTGGTCGTGAACTTCTCCGTCGACAACCCCAGCGTGGTCGGACTCGATACGACTGACCTTTCGATTCCGGAAACCGGGACGACGACGCAGACGCGTCTCTACGGATTGTCCTCGGGCACCACGACCGTTCGGGCGACCGCGAGCGGCTATGCCGATGGCGCCGTGTCGGTGCTGGTGACCGTCCAGGTCCTCAGCATGCCGACCACGCTGAACGTGCCGTACGGTGGGACCGCGTCCGTGCCGCTCCAGATCTCGACGCCCGCGCAGGCCGGCGGCGTGGTGGTGACGCTGGTGAGCGACAACCCGGCCGCCGTCGGCGTGGTGACGCCCACGGTCACCATCCCACAGGGCCAGCAAACGGCGAACGCGATCCTCTCCGGTGTCGCGCCCGGCACGGCCACCGTGACGGGCTCCACTACCGACTTCGGCATCGACCAGACCGCCGCCGCCACACGCGCGAACCTCAACATTGTCCAGGGGTCGGCGGCCTTCGCGCAGACGTTCCAGGACACGCTCACCGTGCGCCTGGAGAGCAGCGGCGCGCCGGTGGCCGCGCCCGGAGCCGGGGTGTCCGTAACGTTGACGCCGCGGAATCCTGATTGCCTTGCCGCCGCGTCCCCGATCACGATTGCGACCGGACTCGTCAGCAAGACGTTCTTCATCTCGTATGGCGGCGTCGCCACGACGCCGTGCAACACGTACCTGGTTGCGAGCGCGACGGGGATCGATCCCGATTCGGTCTCCGTTACGGTGAACCCGCCACCCGGCATTACCGCTCCCGCGTACACCGTGGCGGCGGGGCTCCAGCTCAACAACAACGGGTACGGCTACCTCGCGGTCACCAATCACGGTGGCGTGGACGTCGTGGTGAAGTCGGCGGACCCGGGCATCCTGCTCGTCTCGCCGGATCCGACCACGGTCGGTTCGGACTCGGTGGTGTTGTTCGTGCCGAACGGGCAGCAGTACTTCTACTTCGACCTCCAGGCCATCGAAGGCGCCGCCGATACGGGCGTCGCGCAGGTCCAAGTGACGTACTCGGCCCCCGGGTTTACCACCGCCATGCAGACGCACACCATCCGACCGCCGGTGCTCGACGTCTTAAACGTGCCCACGACCACGACCACGTTGTCCACCGACGCGCCGTTCTACGTGCAGGTGGGATACCAGCTACCCCAGTATCCGTACGTGTGGGAAGCGCAGTCCGTCCGCGCCGGGGCCCAGCCCCTGACGGTCACGATCGTCAATGACACCCTCGGTGTTGGAGACCTCGTGACCACCGCCAAGACGGGCGACACCGTGGCGGTCCAGATCCCCGTCGGCAGCTATTACTCCCCCACGTCGGTGGCGAACGGTGGCGTGGCCTACAACCCCGACAACCCCGGAATCACCACCATCAAAGCCACGATTCCGGGCTACACCGCGTTGAGCTACTACAACCGCCAGATCACGGTCAGCGCGCCGGGCATCACGGCCCCGGGCTACACCCTGGGGGCGGGCCTGCAGCTGACTAGCAATGGTTACGGCTACCTCAACGCCACCAACCACGGTGGCGTGGACGTGATCGTCAAGTCCCTGAACCCGGGCATCTTGCTCGTGTCGCCGGACCCGACCACCGTTGGCGGCGACTCGGTCGTGCTGCCGGTTCCAGACGGGCAGCAGTACTTCTACTTCGACCTCCAGGCCGTCGAAGGCGTCGCGGACACCGGTGTCGCGCAGGTGCAGGTGACCTACTCGGCGCCCGGGTTCGTCACGGCGACCCAAACGCATACGATCCGACCGCCGGCGTTGGACGTCTACAACGTGCCCACGACCACCACGACGCTGTCCTCCGACGCGCCGTTCTACGTGCAGGTGGGATACCAACTGCCCCAGTACCCCAACCTGTGGGAGGCGCAGTCGGTCCGCGCCGGCGCGCAACCGTTGACGGTCACGATCGTCAATGACACGCTCGCCGTCGGGGATCTCACCACCACCGCCAAGACCGGCGACACGGTCACCGTGCAGGTGCCCGTCGGCAGCTACTACTCGCCCACGTCGGTGGCGAACGGCGGCGTGGCGTACAATCCGGACAACGCCGGGGTCACGACCATCAAGGCCACGATTCCGGGATACACGGGCCTGACCTCTAACAATCGCCAGATCACGGTCAGCGCGCCCGGCATCACAGCGCCGGCCTACACGCTCGGGGCGGGCTTGCAGCTCAACAGCAACGGATACGGCTACCTCAACGCCAGCAACCACGGTGGCGTGAACGTGATCGTCAAATCGTTGAACCCGGGCGTGCTGCTCACCGCGCCGAACCAGAGCACCGTCGGTGGCGATTCGCTGGTGCTGCCCGTCGCGGACGGCCAGCAGTACTTCTACTACAACCTCCAGGCGTTGGACGGCGTCGCGGATACGGGTGTTGCCCAGGTTCAGTTGAGCATCACCGCGCCGGGCTTCACGTCCATCACCCCGACCGAGACCATCCGCCGGCCGGCGTTCGATTTCTACAACATTCCGTCCACCACCACGACGCTCTCCGACAGCAGCGCGTTCTACGCACAGATCGGGTATCAGAACCCGGGGTACCCCTATCTCTGGGAAACGCAACCGATCCGGGCCGGTGGCACTGCGCGAACGGTGACCCTGACGCACTCGACGCCAGGCGTGGGCCGGTTGATCACCAAGACGCTAATTGGTGATACCGTGACGGTGCAGATCCCCGTCGGCAGCTACTACTCGCCCACGTCGGTGGCGGCGGATGGCGTGGCGTTCGACCCGCTGACCGCGGGATCGACGACCATCTCGGGCAGCATCCCGGGCTTCGATGCGCTGACGTCCGCGAACAGGACGGTCACGGTCAGCGCGCCGAGCATTACGCTCTACCCCCAGACGGTTGGCGGCGGGCTCCAGAAGAGCGTGTACGGATACCTGGGGGCTGCGAACCACGGCGGCGTGAACGTCGTGATCAAGAGCAGCGCACCGGGCGTCGCCACGATTGCGGACAGCGCCACCACGCCGGGGACGGACTCGATCGTCATCTACGTGCCTGACCGCACGCAGTATTTCTACTACTATGTGCAGGGCGTGGCGGGCCAAACCGGGACGGTCACCGCCACCGCCCGCGCGAGTGGATTCACGGACGGAACGAGCACGATCGATGTCGTCCAGCCGGCCATCGGGCTCTACAGCCTGCCGGGGAGCGTGAGCTTGAGCTCCGGCGCCGACAGCGTGGCGTTCTACGCGCAGGTGGGGATTCCGTACTCGAGCGACCAGTACCTGTATGAGGCGCAGCAAGTGAGCGCCGCGGCCGGCGCGCTCACCGTCACCATGACGAGCAGTGTGCCGACGGTCGGCGAACTGGTGACCCAGAGCGGTCCCGGCGCAAGCGTCACGGTCCAGATCGTTCCCGGACTGAACTACTCGCCAACCAGCGTCGCGAGCGGCGGCGTGGCGTTCAAGAAGCTGACCCAAGGCACAACGACCGTGACTGGCACCGCAACCGGGTTCATTACACTGCTCCTCCAGAACAGCCTCCCGGTGGTCGTGAACCCGTAGTCGTCGGGTCGTCCGCGCAGTGGCCGCCGCGGCCGCACGGCCACGGATCTATCCTGTTGATCGCAGCCCAACACCGTCGCGGCTCGGCCGCAACTCCTGAAAAAGCGCTCTGCCTCGAGATTCATAAGTCCTTGTCTGTATTGGCATTAAAAGCAGACAGTGGCGGTCGGGTTCTTGCAGCCCCGTGTCCCCGCACACATGTTGGGCCCCGTCCCGCCTGCCCGGGACCCCAGACCTGCGAGGCAAATCAGCATCGTGCGTCGGACCCTGCTTCCGGCCGCCGTGGCGGCCGTCGCCATTCTCTCGACCAGTTGTGATGACGCGGCTGGCCCGCGTCGGCGCGTCCCGGGCGCTATCGCGATCGCTCCCAACTTCGCGAGTCTCAACCTCGATGTCGTCGCGATCGCCAAGGGGCGGTTCCTGCTGACCCGCATCCCCGGCGGCGAGGTCGCCCTCGACACCGTCATCACCATTACGCCCGGCCAGGATTCCGTGGACCTCGCGCTTACGGTCCCTATCCTCACGCCCGGCGAGCAGTTCAGCCTCTTCATCAGCCTCCTTTCCTCCGCAAACGACACGCTGTTCCAGGCCGGCCCTCTCACCGTCGTCCCGTCCACCAGCGGGACTCCCGTTCCCGTCCCCGCGGATTTCGTGTACGTCGGCACGGGCGCCGACGCCGCCGGCGTGCGCATCGTCACCCCGGACACGTCGGTCTTCTTCGGGGAGGCCGTCACCCTGATCGGCGAAGCCTTCGACAGCGCCGCGGTCACCATACCCGCCACGCCCATCGGCTGGGCGTCGCTCGACACGCTCGTCGCCCAGGTCACCACCGACCCCAGTTACCACGGGATCGTGACGGGCGGCTCACAACGTGGCACGGCGCGCTTGGTGGCAACGCTCATTACCGGCCAAACCGACACGGTCCTGGTGAAGGCCCAGCCCGTACCGAGCGCGATCCTCGCCGAGAGCGGGAACAACCAGACCGCCCGGGCCGACAGTCTCTTGGCCCAGCCGCTCGTGGCGCGCGTGCTGGGCGCAGATGCCCTAGGGATCGCCGGGGTGTGGGTCCGGTTCGGCCTCAAGGCCGGCAACGGGACCCTCTCCATCGACTCGGTGCGCACTGGCACGGACGGCCGGGCGGCGGCGCAGTACACCATGGCCCGCTCGTTCGCGCCGCACGTGATCGCGGCCACGACGCCGCGGCTGCCCACCGACACCGCCACGTTCACGGCGCAGCTCCAGTCGGAGCCGCCGGCGAGCATCGCGATCGCGGCGGGCGACGGGCAGACGGCGACGGCGGCTCAGTCGGTGACGGTTGCGCCGCAAGTGCGGCTGCTCGACGCCAACGCCCAGGCCGTGGCGGGGGCGACCGTGACGTTCAGCGTGACGGGCGGCGCCGGGGTGGTGGCGGGCGGGACGCCCGTGACGGACACGCTGGGGTTGGCGGCGGTGACGAGTTGGACGCTGGGGACGACGGCGGGGCCGAACGCGCTGCGGGCGGTCGTGGTCGAGGGACTCGACACACTCGAAGTGACATTCTCGGCGACCGGAGTGGCCGGGGCCGCCACCCAGTTGGTGCTGGTGAGCGGAGATGCGCAAACGGATACGGTTGGCGCGACGCTGTCCGCGCCGCTCATTGTGCGGGCAGAGGACGCGAACGACAATCCCGTCGCGGGGGCCACGGTCGATTGGAGCGCCGCGGCCGGGAGCGTGAGTGGCGCCACGACCCCAACCGATACCGCGGGGCTCACACAGGTCACCTGGACGCTCGGGATGACGGCGGGTGCGCAAGCGGCAACGGCGACCGTGGACGGCACGACGGCGACGGTGGGCTTCACGGCCGTGGCAACGCCGGGTACGGCTGCACGGCTCGGGTTCACCGTCGAACCCACCAACGTGCGGGCGGACTCGGTCATCATGCCGGCCGTCGCGGTTACGGCGTACGATGGCTTCGACAATGTCGCTACCGGATTCACGGATGGCGTACAGGTAGCGCTACTCGCGAACCCGGCCGCAGGAATGCTGAGCGGGACCACGACAGCCGCCGCGGTCGCCGGCGTCGTCACGTTCGCGGACCTGCGCGTGGATCAGTTCGGGAGCGGCTACACGCTGCTCGCCAGCGGCTCAGGACTGACGCCGGACACCAGCGCCGCCTTCGATGTGCTCCCACCCGCCGGCGCGGCGTACTGGGCCAACGCGAGTGGTGGTAACTGGAGCGATCCCACCAACTGGCTGGGCGGCGCGCTTCCCACCACTACGGATACGGTGATCGTCGACCTCGCTGGCAGTTACACGATCACGCTCGATACGACGGTCACGGTCGCCCGGTTGCTACTCGGCGACGGCAGCAACGCGCCCATCCTCACGTACGCCAGCCGGTCGTTCGGCACGAGCGACGGGGTGGTCGTGGCCAGCGGGGCAACCATGCAGCTGGCGACCGGCACGTTCGACGGCCCCGGTACGGTGACAGTAGCGAGCGGCGCGACGCTGGTCAGTGATCGCTCGACCGTCAATGCCGATCTCGTCAACCAGGGTACCGTCGAGTTGCAGGGCAATCCGCAAGCCCTGAACGGCGCGCTCACCCAAACCGGCACGCTGCGGCTCACCAGCGATGCGTTCGGTAACGGCGGGCTCCTGACCGTAGCGTCCGGCTTCACGAACAACGGCGCCATCGAGCTGACGGGGACCAACGAGGCCCGCATCACGGTGACGAGCGGGACGCTCACCAACGCGGCGAGCGGCACGATCACCACGCTGGGCACATACCAGCGCACGCTGTCGACGCCGGTGGACAACCAGGGAGTGATCGACATCCAGGGGTCGGGTGGGCTCGTACTGAACGCGGCATCGGCACAGCACACCAACGGTGGGACGATCACCCTCGCCGGTGGCAACCTTACGCTCACGCAGTCCGGCACGACCCCGAGCTTCACCACCACGGGCTCGGTCACCGTAGGCGCTGGGCAGACGCTGGCGGTCAACGGCGGAAGTTTCGTCCATCAGGCCGGCACGCTGGCTGGGACGGGCACGATTGCACTGAGCGCGGCGACGGGCGCGTTCACCCCGGACTTCACGGTAGACACGCTCGGGCTCACGCTGTCGAACGCCACCGTGAACGGCCCCGGCACGGTGACGGTGGCGAGCGGCGCGACGCTGGTGAGCGTGCACTCGACCATCAACGCGGACGTGATCAACCAGGGCACGCTCGAACTGCAGGCCTATCCGCAGTTCCTGAACGGTGCGCTCACGCAGACCGGAACCATGCGGGTCACCAGCGACGGGTTCGGCAACGGTGGGCTCCTCACGGTCGCTTCCGGCTTCACGAACAGTGGGGCCATCGAGCTGACGGGCACCAACGAGGCGCGCATCACGGTGACCAGTGGCACATTGACCAACGCGGCGAGCGGTACGATCACGACCCTGGGCACGTATGTGCGCACGCTGGCGACCCCGGTGGACAACCAGGGAGCAATGGACATCCAGGGTTCGGGCGGGCTGGTGCTCAACGCGGCATCCGCTCAGCACACCAACAGCGGCACGATCACGCTCTCTGGTGGCGACCTCACGGTCACGCAGTCGGGCACGACCCCGAGCTTCACGCATAGCGCAGGAACCATCGAAATCGGAGCCGCGCAGACGCTGGCCGTTACTGGAGGCGCATTCGCGTTCAGTGGCGGGACGCTCCAGGGTGACGGCACGGCGGATCTGACAGGAGCCACTGTCACGACGCTGGACGGGGCGTTCGCACCCGGCACGTCGCCGGGGCTCCTTACGCTCGATCTTCCGGCCAGCGTCGCGCTCGGCACGAACGCCGCCGTGACCATCGAGCTGGGTGCCGATCCCTCGGCAAACCCACCCGGCGTGGATAACGATCTGCTACGGGCAACCAACCAGTTGCTCGCGCTCGGTGGAACTCTGGACGTCACGCTCATCAACGGGTACGTCCCCGCCGGGACCGAGACCTGGCCGCTGCTCGCGGGCGTGAGTGGCAGCTTCGCGCAGGTGAACCTGCCGCCGCTGGACTACAGTTGGATCACGTATCTCCAGAACGACACGCTCTATCTGGGACCGCCGCCGGCAGCCGGGCCACCAGGTACCGAAGCAACGTGGCAAGGCCAGGTGGACACCAACTGGGGGACGGCCAGCAACTGGGATACGGGGGTGGTGCCGGACGACACCACCAACGTCTTCATTCCGGCGGGTACACCCAGCGCCCCGACGGTGTCCGGTACGGCAACCGTGGATAGCCTCGTCGTGGAGGACGGTGCCGCCCTGACCCTGGGATCGGGAGCCACGCTCACCGCATCGGGGAGCGTCTCGGCCGGCACCAGCATCGTGGGCGGCGGCACGCTCGTGGTCATGGGCGACGGCAACACCGTTTCCGGCACGATATCGAATCTGAGCACCACGGACAGCATCAACGTCGATGGCCCGCTCACGATCACGGGCAATCTCACCGCGGGCGGGAGCAGCGGGAACGCGAATGCGCTCGTGCTCAACGGCTTCCCCGTGACGGTCGGCGGTAACCTGGTGTTTGGTCCCTCGGGCTACGGTGGCGTCCGCATGGGGCCGGGCGATACGCTGACCGTAGCCGGGAGCGCCAACTTCTCGGGCGGCTTCACCGATACGCGTCTGGTGGGTGGTGTGCTTCGCGTCGCGGGGAACATCACGTCGGCGAGTGGCGGCTACGATCCCACTGGCACGCACAAGCTGATCCTGGACGGCACGGGCGCGCAGACCATCAGCCTCGTGAGCCCCGCGACCTACACCCTCCAGGATGTCGAGGTCGCTAACACGGCGGGGTCGGTCACGTTCGTAACTGACGCCGTGATCGATGGCGTGCTGACGACCCAGCCCGGAGCGATCCCCATCGTCGGTGGATCCGCCACCCTGACGGTGCGGGGCGACCTCGACCCGGCAACGACGATCGCGGGCGCGGGCACCGTTCGAAAGGAATACGCGGGCACCACGCTGGGCGGCGTCTACCCGAACCTGGAGACGGTCGACAGCATCACGCTGAGTGGGCCCTTGATCGTCACCGGCACGCTGACGGTGACGGGCCCGAACAGTCCGACCTCGCCGGCCGGCCCGAACGTGCTGGTCTTGAACGGGTTCGTCGCGTCCGTCACCGGGGACCTCGTCGTCGGCCCCGCCTACGGTGGTGTCCGGATGCTCGACGGCGATACCCTGGCCGTGACCGGGAACGCCTCGTTCGCCGGCGGAAACACGACCGACCGGTTGGGCGGTGGCGTGCTGATCGTCGGCGGGGACTTCACCCAGTTCAACACGCCGGACGCCTACGCGCCGATGGGCACGCACACGCTGATTCTGAACGGCACCGCCGGCCAGACGATTAGCCTGGCGAACCCCACCAGTTCGGTGTTCCAGAACCTCGAGATCGTCAACCTGTTGGGCGGCGTGACGCTGGCGAGCGCCGTCCAGGCGAACGGGCAGCTGATTGTGCCAGGCACCGGGGTCGCGCTGCACGGAGATGGCTACGCGTTGAGCGTGGCCGGGCTCGACGTGGATGGCCTGACCCTGGACAGCCTCCCGCTCACCAGCACCGGCGGGACCATCACTCGGTTCGACAACGTGACGTTCGATGCATACGCCCCGACCACGACCCAGCTCACCATCCTGCATCCGGGCGCGGCCGCGCCGTTCACATTCGATGGGCTCGCGTTCAACACCGTGCCGACTAGCGGTGCCTACATCAGCGCCACGGACAACCTGACTGATGCCAACACGCTGACCATCGACCTGACGAACTCGACACCGTCAGACGGATCGGCCTCCACCAACACGGCGGGTGGCGCCGTGGTGAACTGGGTCCAGCCGGCGCCACCCAACCTCAACGCGTGGACCGGCGGGGCGGGCGACGGCCTATGGACGTCCGCGGGCAACTGGAGCAAGAATGCCGTCCCAGTTGCCGGGGACAGCGTCGTCATCGACTTGGCCGGAACGTACACGATCACGATTCCGTCACCGGAGGCGCCCCAGGTATCCCAACTCGTGCTGGGCGGCACGGGAGCGACGCCGACGCTTGAAATCGCGGGCTTCGCCACCCTGGTCGTGGACGACACCGCGAGCGTTGCCGCAGGCGCCACCCTCCAGATGGATGATGCCTCGCGCTTTGACGGCGCCGCGGTCCTCTCCATCGAGGGAACGCTCACCTGCCCCGCTGGGAACTGCAACATGACCGGCGCGGGCCTCACGGAGATCGCGAGCGGCGGCACGCTCGTGATTGACGGCGCCGGTGGCGTCGGACTCAACCTCGACACGCGCAACCTCGTGAATCGCGGCACCACCAACTGGCAGGGAGGCTCCTCCATCTCCGCGGCCGGTGGAGCCTCCGTGCTGAACGCGCCCGGTGGCGTGTTCAACGTCAGCACCACCTCCGGCGCCACGGCACCGATCGTGAATCAGGGCTCGTTCATCCGCACCGGGAACGCGTTCGCCACGTCGATGGCAGCAGACTTCGCGACCACGGGCACGGTGGACGTACAGCAGGGGGTCCTGAGCTTCGCGAGCATCCCCGCCTCGGGTACCTGGGCCGGGACGGTGACCGTTGCGCCGTCGGCACAGCTCAACCTCGACGCCGGATCGTACACCTGGAACGATGGACTGACGATGACCGGACCGGTGCTGCTGTCCGGTCCAAACGCTATCACGATCCCCGGCGGCGCGACCGTGACGCTCGACCAGATCAACATGACCGGTGGCACCTTGCAGGTAGACGGCGTCGCGGACGTGAATGGCTCGTTCACGAAGGGCGGCAGCGCGATCCTGCAAGGCACCGGCACGTTGGACCTGGCGGACCCGGTGATCCCCGCGTTCGATGGCCCGATCAACCCGGGCACGTCACCCGGCCTCCTGACCATCGTGACGCCGGCGGGCGGTCTGCCGCTCGAGTCTACCGCCTCCGTCAACATCGAGCTGGCAGGTACGACGCGAGGCACCCAGTATGACGTGCTGGAGGTGGCCGGCGGCCTCGTGCTGAACGGGAACGCCACGCTCAATGTCGCCACCACCAGCTTCACGCCAACCGTGGGCGACCGGTTTGCGGTGATGACGTTCACGTCGCGCAGTGGCACCTTCGGCGCCGTGACGTTCCCGTCCGTGGCTGGCGTGCAGTTCGATACTGTGTGGACGAGCGGGCGGACACCGGACACGCTGTATGTCGAGGCCGCCACGGTTGGGCCGGGCGTGAATCAGTGGCAGAACGCCGCGGGCGGACTCTGGAGCGATGACGCCAGCTGGAGCCTGGGCCGCGCCCCTCTAGCGGGTGACACCGTCGAGATCCTCACGGCTGGCACGTACACCGTGACGCTCGATGTGGACGCGTCCGTGGACTCGATCGCACTCGGCGGGGCGTCGGGCACGCAGACGCTGGATGCTACCGGAACCCGCACGCTCACGATGGCCAAGAATGGGTCGGTGAACGCCAGCGGCGCCCTCGACCTGCAGTCGGGCGATCTCACCCTCGCCGGCGGGAACGTGCTGACGGTCAACGGCGGCGTGCTCCACGTGGCCACCGGGCGAACGCTCACACTCGGCACGGGCGACGTCTCCGAGATCACGTACCTCGGCGGCACGATCGGCGGCCCCGGCACGCTCGCCCTCACCACGGATGCGCAGTTCAACGTCAGGGCTGACCTCACATTGGATTCGCTGTCGGTGCTGGTGTTCGACGGGGCCATCAACACGGGTGGTGCTCAGCGCCTCACGATCGGCCCGGACGCGTTGCTGAACATGGCGTCGAACCTCGGCGTGAACATCAATCTGCCGGTCATCAACCAGGGCGCGCTCATCGGCACAGGCACCCAGGTGTACCTGAATGACTCGCTCTACAACGAGGCGGGGGCGCTCCTCATTCTGGACGGCACCGGCGGACAAGCAGTGCTCACAGCGAACGGGATCGACAACAGCGGCACGATCAACCTGTCCGGCACGACACAGGTGACCCTCCAGGTGACCGGTCCCGGCGGCCTCACCAACCGCGTGACCGGCGTGGTGGCGACGCAAGCGGGCGCCACCCGGATCATCAACGCCACCCTGATCAACGAGGGCGGTACCGTCGGGATCGGCGCGCCAACCCAGATCACACGGGCCAGTGCGCAGCACGTGAACACCGGAGCCATCGACATCACCGCGGGGAATCTGTTCTTCGTGCAGTCCGGTACGAGCCCGAGCCTGACGAATCAAGCCTCGATTGTCGTGGGCCCCGCAACCACCCTCACGGTGAGCGGTGGCACGTTCACGAACGATGTGGCGGGAACGCTCAACGGCTCCGGAACGGTGAACGTCTCGGCGACGGCCTTCACGAATGCCGGGACCCTCGCTCCGGGTCTCTCCCCGGGCCTACTGACGTGGCAGGGGAATATCGGGATGGCCGCGACGGCGCAACTCCCGATCGAGCTAGGTGGCACGACCGTCGGAACGGAATACGACCGGCTCAGCGCGAGCGGGTACACGCTCACACTGGACGGCGAACTCAACGTATCGTTGATCAACGCGTTCACGCCGGTTGTGGGCGATTCCTTCACTGTCCTCACCTACGGCGCGCGCAGCGGCGACTTCAACTCCGTGATCCTGCCGTCGGTCTCGGGCCTCGTGCTCGATACGGGCTCCACGGCCACGTCGTTCTACGTGGTGGCCCACCCGATCCCACAGCCGATCCTGTTCGCCGGCGACTCCGCGAGCACGACCACCAACAGCGGCATCTTCAAGGTGGATGGCGACGGGACGAATCAAATCCAGATCACGACCGAAGGTCCGCCGGCCGAGCTGAACGTGCACCCGCGCTGGTCCCCTGACCGGGCCAGGGTCACCTACTCCGCCCGCCAGCCCGGCGACCCGAACCAGCTGCACATCCGCTCGGCCGACGGGCAGCAGGTCTGGCACCTCACGTCCGTGAGTGACACCAGCACGTTCAAACCCCGCTACAGCCCGGACGGCAAGCACTTGGCCTTCGAGTGCGGCGATGGAGGCTATCCCAACTCCGCGCAGGACGTGTGCGTCATCTCGGACGTCACGAATCCCGCGGACGGCATGGGGGACGGCAGCGGCAAGGTCTACGTGACGGACGCCGTGAGCGCCACCCTGGGTGGGTCCGGTGCGTTCGCGTGGAACCCGACGAATCCCGACCAGCTCGCCGTGGTCCGAGATTCCGCGGGCGCGGCGGTGGGCAGTCAGATCTGGCTCGTCAACTACGATGGTTCCGGCGCGACACCGCTGGGTGCCAGCCGGATCAAGGACGGCGCCGGCGCCCTGGTGCAAGTCTACGCGATGGACTGGTCGCCCGATGGGACGTTCATCGCGTTCGAGGCGACATCCGGCTCGACCCGATCGATCTTCAGGATCGAGGTCGCCTCGGGCGTCGTGACGCAGCTGACGACCCAGAATCTGGACCACACGCCCGTCATCTCGCCCGACAACCAGACGATCCTCTTCGGGCGCGAGACGGACCTCTGGACCCTGATGCAGATCCCGGCGGTCGGTGGCAGCGTCGTGCAGATGTCGTCCACCATGAACTTCGGACTCGACCAGGCCGGATGGGATTGGTCGCCGGACGGGACCGAGATCGTGGTCACCGAGGACATCACCACGGGGGGAGTGGTCATCTCGAAGATCTTCCCCACGACGACGGCCACCAGCTTCTTCAGCGACGCGAAGCAAGTAGGCCGCCGCCGCGGCATCGAGATCCAGGACCGTCAACCAAGTTGGCGTCCCTGAGCGCGTGGCTTCATGGTCGCCTTCATGAACCCGACCAGTCGGGTCTGGACCTTGCGCGGCGCGGCGTCACCCGGCCGCACACCCATCGGGACGGCATTGTGACAATGCCCTTCCGTGGATAGCTTAGTCGATCATCAGCCTCGCCTGGCGTACACGGCGGGGCTTTGAACAGCCCAATCATTCTTGGGAACGCGGTCCGGACCCTCCGGTGGGGGCCGGCGGGACAGCCGGAGCGCGACACACAGGCAAGAGGGGGAGCCAGTGAGCAAGTGGACGAAGTTCGGCGTAGCGGTACTCACGGTCGGGACGATCGTGGGATGCGGGAGCGACAGCAGCGGCACGACCAGCCTGTCGCAGTCGCAGAAGACGGCACTGACGCAGGCCCTGTCCAACACGGACTTCGGCGGCCTGGCAACGTACGTCGTGCAGGTCGTGGGCAAGGTCGGCACGTTGGACGCGGCGGCGGTGAACGCTTCGATCAGTCGGGCGCTGGATCACGCCCTGTCCCTCTCGGTAACCGGCGCGCAGTCTGCGTCGTACGAGGGCGCCGTGGGAATCGCCATGGAGTTCACGTATCAGGGCCAGTCGGGTTGGTTCTACGGTATCATCGGCTGGAACGGCATCAACACGTCCAACAACACGGTCGATGAGATCCTGCTGGTTGGGGGCGCTGGCGATGGGACGACGCTTCCCGCGTCCGCGACGGGAACCATCGGCCAGGGCGACATCTTCGCATTCTACGAGAAGCTCAATGGCTCCACCTATGACTACTTCGACGGCACGAGTGGGAACGCCAGTGTGAGCGCGTCGAGCTTCAGCGGTTCCACCGACTGCAGCAGCAGCGCCCAGGGCATCACACTCGACTGCTCGTACAGCACCGGCACGATGAACGGGAGTTTCGATTTCGTGGCGGAGAACCTCGCGGCCGACACGTATACGCAACCCGGCGTCACGTTCACCAGCCTGCCGGCGGTGAAGCTCACGCTTACCATCACCGGGGGCTGATCGCTCACGGAGCAAATGCAGAACGCAGCAACGCCGCGGGGGTTTCCCCGCGGCGTTTTGCGTTTTCTCCGCGCCGCGACGGTAGACCGAACGGCCTCACGCCACGGCAAGCGCCTGCTGTAGATCCGCGATCAGGTCCTCGTAGTACTCCACCCCGACCGACAATCGCACGAGCCCGGGCGTGATCCCCATCCGTTGCTGCGCCTCCGCCGGGACATCCGCATGCGTCATCGTGCCCGGATGCTCCGCCAGCGATTCCGTGCCACCGAGACTCACGGCCAGCTTGACCAGCTTCAAGGCGTTCAGGAAGCGGAACGCCGCTTCTTCGCCGCCGTCAATCTCGAACGCGATGAGCGAGCCCGGCCCCTCACACTGCTTGCGGTAGATCGCGAATTCCGGATCCTCCTCCCGGAGCAGTCCGAGGTAGTGCACCCGATGCACCTTGGGATGGTCGTTGAGGAAGTCCGCGCAGTACCGTGCGTTCTTCATCATGGCCGTCATTCGCATCTTGAGCGTCTCGAGGCTTCGCATCAGCAGCCACCCCGTCCACGCATCGGCCATGGTCCCCATGAAGGTGCGCAGTGCACGCACCGGCGTCATCGCCTCGGCCGTCCCCAACACGGCGCCCGCCACGAGGTCACTGTGACCACCGATGAACTTCGTAGCCGAGTAGATGACGAGATCCGCGCCGTGCTTGAGCGGGTGCTGCCAGAGGGGTCCGAGGAACGTGTTGTCCACCATCACCACGGGCCGTACGCCGCCGGCGGTCAGCGTTCGCGCGAACGCGGCCAGGTGGGGGATGTCCACCATGGCGTTGGTCGGATTGGCCGGCGTCTCCACGTAGACGACCGGGACGCGCCGATCACCCACCTGTTTCCGGAGCCCGTCGGCCAGCGTCGCCATCGGCTGTCCCGCGGGGAAGCCAACCGACGTCACCCCGAACTCGGGCAGGACGGTGTGAATGAAGTGCTCCGTCCCACCGTACAGCGGCTCCGAGAACACGATCGCGTCGCCCGGCCGTAGGAACGCGAAGAGCGCCGTGGCAATGGCGGCCATGCCGCTCGCGAACACCGCGCCGGCTTCGGCCCCATCCCACAACCCCAAGCGATCCTCGAGAATCTCCAGGTCCGGATTGTTGAGGCGACTGTAGATCAACCCCGACACTTCGCCCGGCCGCGCCCTGCGCAATCCATACGCGACCTGGAAATACCCCTTTCCCGCTTCGGCATTCGGGAACACGAACGTGGACGTCTGGAAGATGGGACACTTCGCCGCGCCCTCGGACAGCGCCGGGTCGTAGCCGTAGCCCATCATCAGGCTTTCCGGCCGCAACTCGTGGTCGCCGATGCTGTGTTCCTTCTCTTTCGCCTTTGGCACGTCAGTCCTCGCGATCGTGGATGCCCGGATACTGCGATGGCCGCGAGCCCACGGTCAAGCGGAGGGTATACTTTCTGAAGAAGGCTTCACGTGGAGCCGCGCGCGATCCCGAATGCGCTATTTTCCGACCGCAGCACTGGGAATCTCGCGGAGGAACGCATGCCGTCGGTCACGCTACCCTGTCAGTTCTGCGCCACGCTCAACCGCGTCGACACCGCCAAGATCCAACAGGGACCGAAGTGCGCCGAGTGCGGTCGGCCGTTCCTGCTCGACCGGCCGATCAAGGTGGCGGAGGAAGCGTTCGACGCGACGGTCCTCAAATCAGACATCCCCGTCCTGGTGGACTTCTACGCCGATTGGTGCGGACCGTGCCGGATGATGGCGCCGTATCTCGACGAGATCGCGCGGGAGCAACAGGGCCGGCTGCTCGTGGTGAAGGTGGATACGGATCGCAGCCCCGACATCAGTGCCCGCTACAACATCCGGTCGATCCCGTTCTTCGGACGCTTCGAGCACGGCGAAATGATCAAGACCGCCGTTGGGGCAGTCGGGAAAGCGGGTCTTACAGACCTTGCTGCGCAATAACTGGACGCGTAGACGCCCAGGGAAGCTCTGCACAGGTGCCGTGGCTTGACCCGCTTGCTCCACGCGTGGTCGGCGAGTGAACTCGCCGCTCGGCATCAGCCGCTGAAGCGGCGGCCGGACGCCGGTTTACCGGCAGCCGCCGAGCCGCGAGTTCACTCGCGGATGCCGCGTGGTGGTGACGCTCCCTGCTCGCGGACTTGTGCAGAGCTTCGCTAGGCGGTAGTAGGCCCTCGGCGTCTGAACGCCTGAGCGTCTAGGCGTCTCGCGAGCCTCTAGGCGTCTATCCCCTTGGTGAGTATCTCCTCCATCCCCTCACTGAACAGATCGATCCCACGGGGCGTCGTGTAGACGTTCGGCGTGACGCGGATTCCCGTGCATGCCGGGTGACCGATCCCGATGGTGTACACGCGGCGGGTCGTCCACAGATGGCCGGCGATCTTCCCCGGCTCGATGCCCTCGATCCCGACGTTCGCCAGTCCACCGGCCATGGCGGGATCGAAGCTCGTGTGGAGCTGGACGCGCGGCTTGCCTTCGAGGCGCCGCATCCACCGATCGCGCAGATAGCGCAAGCGCGCGATCTTGCGGTCGCCACCGATGGCGCGGTGGAAGATGAGTGCCTCCGCAATGGCGTTGTGGTTGGCGGCCGGATGGGTACCGATCTCCTCGAACTTCCGGATGTTGTCGTCCTGGGACTTCGCCGCCGCCATCAGCGGCCACGTCTCCGGGATCAACGCTCGGCGCACGTAGAGAAAGCCCGTACCGATCGGCGCCAGCAGCCACTTGTGGAGCGAGGTGCCGTAGTAGTCGCATTCGAGGTCGCGAATCTTGTATGGGAAGTGCGCGAACGCGTGCGCCCCGTCCACGACGGTCCGGATGCCGCGCGCCCGGGCCATGCGGCAGATGTCGCGCACCGGGAAGATCTGGCCTGACAGGTTCGTGACGTGGCAGAAGTGGATCACCTTCGTGCGGGGCGTGATCCCCTCTTCGAACAGGCGAACCAGGGACGCCATGTCCTTTGCCGGCACGGTGAACGAGACTTGTTTCACCGTAATGCCTTCCCGACGGGCACGCTGCTGCCACGTGGTCAGCATGCGCCCGTAGTCCTGGTCCGTCGTCAGCACCTCGTCGCCAGGTTCCAGCCGCAGGCCGAGCTGGGCGTTCTCGAGCGACTCGCTCGCGTTCCGCGTGATGGCCAGCTCCTCCGGATCGCAGCCCGCCTCGACCGCCAGCTCGCGGCGCACCTGCTCGATCTCGGGCTCGAGGTCCCGCCACATGAAGTAGGCGGGCGCCTGGTTGGAGTGCTCCAGGTAGCGCCGCATGGCGTCCATCACGACCCGCGGACTCGGACAGACCCCACCGTTGTTCAGGTTGACCATGGTGGCGTCGAGGTCGAACGCCCGCCGGATCTCGCTCCAGAAGTCCTCGTCCTCCGCCACCTCCTCCGGCGTACGGGCACCAAGGTCCGAGGTCGCGCGCAGCACGCGGTCGAGGCCGTCGTTGCGGAGTTGCGGAATGAACGCGGCGGTGCTGCCCGCGGCGGCCATGGAGCGCAGGAATTCACGTCGGGAGGTCATGGAGCGAGCGAGCCTCGGGGCAGAGTCACGCGAGATTGCGCTCGCCGCCCGCCGTTGTCAATGCGCCGAGGCAAGGACGTGGCTCAAGTCGATGCGCCGCATGGGCGTGGCGGCGGTCACGGGTCGCTTCAGCGACATCAGCCGAGCGGTGGCTTCAGCGACGGTGTAGCCGAGTCGTCACGTCAGCGACGATCCACCCTCACGCCACGCGAGAATGACGCCACCGACCGCCGCGATGGTGGCGAAGGCAAACCACTGAACCGCGTAGGAGAGATGCGGACCGTTGTCGCGCGGTGGCAGCGGCACGGGAACGAGCGTCGGCGGCGCGCCCGCCGCTGGGTCGGTGCGGCGCAAGAGTACCGGCAAGAGCGGGTAGCCGACCGACACCGACTCCGGCTCCACACGGCCCCAGCCGCTGGGAGGAACCAGGATGCCCACCGCCGTGGTGCTCTCGGGCTCACTCAGGACGGCGAGATCCACGGTGCGGGCATCCGGCGAGTAGGTCCAGCCGCGCACCACCAGCACGCCCGTCCCGTCGGCGAACCGCAACGGTGTCACGACGTGGACCCCGGGAGCGCCCTGGTAGGACCGTCCGCCCTCAAGCACCTGGTCGGCGAAGGCGAACACGCCGCGCGCGGTGGCCCGTCGGTACGCCAGCGAATCGGCGGGCTGGCCGGTCACGCCACTCTCCAGGTCGAGCGGCGGTTCCGCGAGCCGAGCCTCGAGCCGCGCGTTCAACGCACGTCGCTCCCCGAGGCGGTGCACCTGCCAAAGCCCAAGCCGCGCGCATACGGCCGCCGCCCCGAATCCGACGACGAGCGGCGCCCACCTCACGGCAGGCGCCCGACCACGACCTCGGGATGGAAATCGAGAAACAGCCCGGTCTCGACGACACCCGGACGGGCGCGGAAGGCGGTCTGGACGGCGTGCGGATCATCGATGCCGTGCGGGAAGCGACAATCCACCACATAGTGCCCTTCGTCGGACCGGAACGGCTCCCCGTCGGCGCCGCGGCGGACGAGCGGCTCGGCCCCCAGGGCCCGGAATGCATCGGCGTGCGCGCCGGCACCGAACGTCACGACCTCCACCGGCACCGGGGAGCGCGTCCCCAGCCGCTCGACGAGCTTGGATTCGTCCACGACGAGCACCCATCGTCGGGAGGCCGCGGCCACGATCTTCTCGCGCAGCAACGCCCCGCCCATGCCCTTGATGGCCTGGCCGTCGGGATCCACCTCATCCGCCCCGTCGATCGTCAGATCCACGACGGGATGCTGCTCCAGCGTGCTCAGCGGGATTCCGAGCATCAAGGCTTGCTGGTGCGTCGCCACAGAGGTGGGAATCCCGACGATGGAGCGGAGTTCCCCCTGCGCGATCCGCCGGCCAATCTCCTCCACGGCGTGCGCGGCGGTCGACCCCGTGCCGAGGCCCACCACCATGCCGGACTCGACGCGCGCCACGGCCTCGACGGCGGCACGCCGCTTGGCATCCAACGCCGGACCGCTCATGGCGCCACCGCCCGTTCGCGCCCCCCGGCTCACGCGCCGAGTCTCGCGTGAACGCGCTCGACGACGGCCGCCGGGGTCAAGCCGAACTCCGCGTACAGCCGTTTGTAGGGCGCCGACGCGCCGAAGTGGTCGAGCCCGATCACGTCGCCCTCGTCCCCCACCCATCGCCACCACGGCTGCGGATGCGCCGCCTCGATGGCCACCCGCACGCGCACCGCGGGCGGCAGGACCCGATCCCGATACGCTTTGGACTCGGCCGCGAACAGCTCGAGACACGGCATGCTGACCACCCGCACCCGCCGCCCCTCGCTCGCGAGCGTGCGTCCCGCCTCGAGCGCCAACGACACCTCCGACCCCGATGCCAGAATGAGCGCCTCCGGCTTGCCGCGGGGGGGATCGAGCAGCACGTACGCCCCCCGGCGCAGACCGTCCGCCCCACCCAGCTCTTCGCGATCCAGCACGGGAAGGCCCTGGCGCGTGAGAATCAGAGCAACCGGACCGTCGCGCCGCCCGAGCGCGACCCGCCACGCCTCACTGGTCTCGTTCGCGTCCGCCGGACGCACCACCAGCAGGTTCGGGATGGCCCGCAACGCGGCCAGCATTTCCACCGGCTGGTGCGTCGGACCGTCTTCCCCCAAGCCGATCGAGTCGTGCGTGAACACGTAGATGACGTGGCGCCGCATCATCGCCGCCAGGCGAATCGCCGGACGCATGTAGTCCGAGAAGATCAGGAACGTGCCCCCGTAGGGAAGCACGCCACCGTGGAGCGACATGCCGTTGAGTGCTCCGCCCATGGCGTGCTCGCGCACGCCGAACCGGATATACCGAGCCGCGCGATCGGTTGCCGAAAAGCTCTCTTCGCCCGTGATGAACGTGTCGTTGGACGGCGTCAGGTCGGCGGACCCGCCAATCAACTCCGGCACCGCGGCCGCGATGGCGTTCAGCACCTTGCCGGACGCGGCGCGCGTCGCCAACGCCTTGTCCGAGGGAGCGAACGTGGGAAGATGCTCCGCCCACCCCTCGGGCAGGTCACCGCGCAGTCGCCGCTCCAGCTCCGCCCCCACCGCGGGGTAGGCTCGGCGATACGCGTCGAACCGCTGCTGCCAGACGAGCTGCATCGCCTCGCCCCGCTCCCGCGCTTTCCGCCACTCGGCCAGTGCCGCGTCCGGGATGAAGAACGGCTCCTCGGTCGGCCACCCCAGCGCCTCCTTCGTGAGCCGCACTTCCTCCTCGCCCAGCGGAGAGCCGTGCGCTGCCGCCGAGTCCTGTTTGTTGGGGCTGCCATAGCCGATGTGCGTGCGCACGATCACCAACGACGGGCGCTCCGCTTCATCACGCGCTTCCTCCAGCGCGGCGTCGAGCGCCTCGAGGTCGTTCCCATCCTCGACCCGCACCACGTGCCAGCCATAGGCCTCGAAGCGGGCGCCGACGTCCTCGCTGAAGGAAAGGCTCGTCGGACCGTCGATGCTGATGTGATTGTTGTCGTAGATCCCGATCAGCTTGCCGAGCCGGAGATGCCCGGCGAGCGAGGCAGCCTCGTGCGATACGCCCTCCATCATGTCGCCGTCGCTCGCGATGAAATACACGCGGTGCCCGACGATGTCTTCCCCCGGGCGGTTGAATCGCGCCGCCAGATGCGCCTCGGCGATCGCCATCCCGACCGCGTTCGCGACCCCCTGGCCGAGCGGTCCCGTCGTCGTCTCGACGCCCGGGGTATGGCCGAACTCGGGATGCCCCGGGGTGCGGCTCCCCCACTGCCGGAACGCCTTGATGTCGTCCAGGCCCAGGTCGTAGCCCGTGAGATGGAGCAGGCTGTAGAGCAGCATGGATGCGTGGCCCGCCGAGAGCACGAACCGGTCGCGCGCCGGCCAGGACGGATCGGCCGGGTTGTGGCGGAGGTGACGCATCCACAGCACGTAGGCGACGGGGGCCAGGCCCATGGGCGCGCCCGGATGCCCTGACTTGGCGGCCTGGACGGCGTCCATCGCCAGCGTGCGAATCGTATTGATACAAAGCTCGTCGAGCGAGCCCGAACGGTCGGCGTGCGATTGAGCCATGAGCGGGTCGGCCGGCTGGAGGTTGGACTACGCGCGGGGAAAAGATAATGACGCGACCGCCTCACCGCCTCCGTGGGGCGCGGGGTGGGCAGCTGTGTATTTTTGAACCATGACTACGACTCCCTTCGGCGCTCGCGCCTCGCTTTCGCTCGATCACGGTTCGGTCACCCTCTACCGCCTGGCGGCGCTCGAAGCGGCCGGGGTGGCCCAACTCGACCGGCTGCCCTTCTCCATTCGCGTCCTGCTCGAAAACGTCCTGCGCCATTGCGGAAATGGCATCGTCACGGAGGATCACGTCCGCGCGGTGGCCGGCTGGAAGCCCAAACCCGATCGCGGCCTGGAGGTCCCGTTCATGCCCGGCCGAGTCGTGCTCCAGGACTTCACCGGCGTCCCCTGTGTCGTCGACCTCGCGGCCATGCGCGAGGCCATGGTGGCCCTGGGCGGCGACCCGCAGCGCATCAACCCGCTGGTCCGCACCGACCTCGTCATCGACCATTCCGTCCAGGTGGACTTCTTCGGGACCACACGGTCCTTCGAGCTCAACGTCGAGCGCGAGATGGAGCGGAACGGCGAGCGCTATGCCCTGCTCCGCTGGGCCCAACAGGCCTTTTCGAACTTCAGCGTGGTGCCGCCGGGCACCGGGATCGTGCACCAGGTGAATCTCGAGTACTTGGCGAGCGTGGTGCGGACCGGCGGGCCGGCGGGCAGGCGGGCCGACGGGGCGGACGAGGAGCGGGTCGCGTATCCGGATACGCTGGTGGGGACGGATTCGCATACCACGATGATCAATGGGCTTGGGGTAATGGGGTGGGGAGTGGGCGGGATCGAGGCCGAGGCGGTGATGCTGGGGCAGCCGTACTTCATGTCGCTCCCCGAGGTCGTGGGGATGCGGCTCACGGGAACGCTGCCCACGGGCGCCACGGCCACCGACCTCGTGCTCACGGTCACCCAGATACTCCGCAAGCACGGCGTGGTGGACAAGTTCGTCGAGTTCTACGGTCCGGGGCTCGGTGAGCTGGGCCTCGCGGACCGCGCGACCATCGCGAACATGTCTCCGGAATACGGGGCCACCATGGGCTTCTTCCCCGTGGACCGTGAGACCCTCCGGTTCCTGAACCGGACCGGCCGCTCGGCGGTGGTCGACCTGGTCGACCGGTACTGCCGCGAGCAGCGGCTGTTTCACGAGCACGACATGCCGGATCCCGAGTACTCCAGCCGGCTCGAGCTCGACCTCGGCACGGTGGAGCCA